>JAIENC010000265.1 GCA_019751635.1 Mycobacteriaceae bacterium | reverse complement strand
CAGATACCAAGCGATGGGTACCACGGATTGGTAGATGTCGAGCAGGCGGACGGCGATGATCGGGGCCAGCGAACCCGCCACGATCGAAGTGACCTGGTAGCCCAGCGATGCCCCGGAGTAGCGCATTCTGGTCGGGAACATCTCTGCCATGGCAGCCGGTTGGACCGCATACATCATGCCCTGGAAAATCAAGCCGATAATGATCGCCGCCATGATGATCACGTTGTGCCCGCTGTTCATCATCGGGAAGGCGAAGAATCCCCAACTGCAAGCGCTGACCGCACCAACGAAATAGATTGGGCGCCTGCCGAATCGGTCGCTGAGATGGCCGAACCACGGGATCACCAGGAAATGCACGGCATGCGCGGCCAACAGCCACCACAAAATGGTTTTGGTCTGGGCGTGCACATGCACTTTGAGATAGGTAAGGGAAAAGATGACCACCAGGTAGTACAGGGTGTTCTCGCCGAAACGTAAGCACATGGCCGTAACAACGCCGCGCGGATAATGCCGCAACACCTCAACCACACCAATGCTGGTGGCTTTGGCATGCTCGGCGGCTTGCTGGGCCTGCAGGAAGATCGGCGCATCGGTGACCTTGGTGCGGATGTAGTAGCCGATCAGGACGACGATCGCGGACAACCAGAACGCGACCCGCCAACCCCAGCCAAGAAACGCCGCATCCGACAGCGTGGAGGTAAGAATCAGCAACACCGCGGTAGCCAACATATTTCCGGCGGGCACACCAGCCTGCGGCCAGCTCGCCCAGAAACCCCGGCTGGCGTTTGGGCTGTGTTCGGCCACCAGCAGTACGGCGCCGCCCCACTCACCACCCACGGCAAAACCCTGAATAAACCGCAACGTCACTAGCAGGGCTGGCGCCCAGTAGCCGATCTGAGTAAACGTCGGCAAGCAACCCATCAGGAAGGTCGCTAAGCCCACCATCAACAGACTGACTTGAAGCAGATTCTTGCGTCCGTATCGATCCCCCAGCTGCCCGAAGACAATGCCACCGAGCGGGCGAGCGGCGAATCCGACAGCGTAGGTCACAAACGCGGCGAGGATCGTATCGAGTTCTTTGCCGCCTTGAGCAAAAAACACCTTACTGAACACCAACGTGGCCGCGGTGCCATAGATAAAGAACTCGTACCATTCAACGACAGTGCCGGCCATGGATGCGGCTACCACTCGGCGAAGATATCCAGACGCGAAGAGCCTTAGCTGGCTGGTCATACCAGGACACCGGCTCGAAACACCTGGCCCCGACGACGCCTTAAGCAAAGTTCGGTAGGTTCTGCGGTGTGATGATCACGGGTGCCTTCCTTGCCGAATCGGCCTGGGTAGTAGACAACAAACTCAATGTCTCGGGTGGCGTGCTGTCCAGATTTGCGATCGGCCCGGATCGGCTGGCCCGATTTGTGCTTGTGGTGCTGACCGAATCGGAGATGTGCAATTCGGACCATAGCGTTGACCTAGAGATCAGGCCGCCGGACGATGACGAGCCACAGCACATTCAGTTCGCGGTGCCAGACAGCGCCATCGGCCAGTTTCCCGGGTTTGCTTTCTTTGAAGTCGAGATCAGCATGCCCGTTGATGGCCGTTGGGTGTTTGTGGTGACTGGCGGTGTAGGAGCGACATCAATTCCGCTCTGTGTGATCAGTTAGATGACGTAAGCCGGTTATGCGGCTTACCTGGCCTTCGGGTCAGGCGGTTACGCTGAGCACAGCATCGGCATACTCTGGCCGGCACACCACCAGATCCGGTAACAAGGGATCCGCGCGGTTATACCGTAGCGCCGAACCGTCGATACGTGAGGTGTGCAAACCGGCTGCCCGCGCCACCGCCACCGGAGCCGCAGAATCCCACTCGTATTGCCCACCGGCGTGGACGTAGATGTCGGCCAAGCCCCGCACCACCGCGGCAGCTTTTGCTCCAGCTGATCCCATTGCCACCAAGGTGCCGGACAGAGATTCGCATACCTGTAACGCGATCGCGGGTGGACGGCTGCGGGACACCACGATCCGTGGCGGCCCTTGGTATGGCGGCGGCACCGTGACATCCGGCGTGGCCAACGTAATGCCCTGCGCCGGTAAGGCAACCGCACCGGCAACAAGCTCGCCGGATTGCCATAACGCCACATGGACCGCCCAGTCTTGACGGCCTGTTTCGGCGAACTCCCTTGTCCCGTCTAAGGGGTCGACGATCCACACCCGCTCACTACGCAGTCGCGCCGGGTTGTCAGTGCCTTCCTCAGAAAGCACCGCGTCGCGAGGCCGATCCTGCGCCAGGGCGTGGATCAGAAAGTCATGAGATCGCTTGTCCCCAGCTGCTTTTCGCTGCGCTACCGACGCGTGAGCTAGCTCGTCACGCACGACCAGCAGCAGTTCCCCGGCTCGTGTTGCCGCCTGCGCGGCGACTTCATGATCATTCACCGCTAGAGCCCCAGCAAGTCGATAACCTGCTGCGCCAGTTCCTCGAGGCTCAATTCGTGGGCCAGCCGCAGATCCGGGTTCTTGGGTCGCTGGTACGGGCTGTCGATCCCGGTAAAATGGGTGATCAATCCCGCTCGAGCTTTGGCGTACAACCCTTTTGAATCGCGCTGCTCGCAGACCTCCAGCGGGGTGTCACAGAACACTTCACAAAATTCGATCCCCGCATCGGCGTGTATGCGACGCGCCAGCTCGCGATGTTCAGCCAGCGGACTGATCGCAGGCACCAGCGCGATCTGGCCGCTGTCGGCCAGCAATGTCGCAACGTGGGCCAGCCGGCGTAGGTTCTCCGCGCGATCGGCCATGCTGAACCCAAGGTCGGCGTTGAGTCCTAGCCGCAGGATATCGCCATCGAGAACATAGACCGGAATGTCCTTGTCGAGCAGCTTGTTCTGCACCAACATCGCGATGGATGATTTCCCCGCCCCGGACAACCCGGTGAACCACACGGTGCGCCCTTGCGACAGCCGATCCCGCACCGCAATCAGCGACCTATGCTGCCCAGCGTTGGAGTTAGCGCGGCGAGCCCCGACGTCACGTAACACCATGCCCGCGGCCACGGTCTCGTTGGTATCGGGATGGATCAGGATAAAAGATCCGGTGCTGGCGTTGCGGGTGTACTCATCGAGCAGAAGAGGTAACTGGGTGCGCAGGGTAATCCGACCAAGTTCATTGAGCGCCAAGGCTGTCGCGGTCTTATCCCGATGCAGGGTATTGACGTCAAGCCGGTAATCCAGCTCGGTGACTCGAGCCCGAGTGGTGCGGGTGGTGCTCTTGATGATGTAGTCGCAGCCCGGTTCCAGCATTACCGAATCAGTCATCCAACACACCGTCGCGTCGAATTCTTGGGCAACCCTGGGCTGGTTGTTGACCCGGGCGATCATGTCGCCACGCGAGATGTCGATGTCGTCGGCCAGACTCACCGAGACTGCCATCGGCGGAAACGCTTCCGCGACAGGGCCGCTGGGCCCATCGATAGCGGTGATCCGGCTGATCTTGCCGGCCGGCAGAACCACCACCTCGTCGCCGGGGCGCATCACACCGCTGGCCACACTGCCGGCATAGCTACGGTGATCTTGATGCTCATGAGTGTGCGGCCGGATCACGTATTGAACCGGGAAGCGCACATCAACCAGATTGCGGTCACCGGCGATATAGACCTCTTCGAGGTGCGACAACAACGGCGGCCCGTCGTACCACGGAGTCAGCTCCGATTTAGTCACCACGTTGTCACCGTGTAGCGCTGACATCGGGATCGCCATCAAATCCTGGACACCTAGACGAGCCGCAAAGGCGTGAAATTCATCCCGAATTTCGGCAAATACCGTGCTATCCCAGTCGACCAGGTCCATCTTGTTGACCGCGAGCACGATGTGGCGGATCCCCAATAATGAGGCGAGAAAGGTGTGCCGACGCGACTGCTCTTGCATGCCATGCCGGGCATCGACGAGGACGATCGCCAACTGGGCGGTGGACGCCCCAGTCACCATGTTCCGGGTGTATTGGAGATGCCCTGGGGTATCGGCGATGATGAATTTCCGCTTGGCAGTAGCGAAGTAGCGGTAGGCCACATCGATAGTGATGCCCTGCTCACGTTCAGCCCGCAAACCATCGGTGACCAACGCTAGATCGGTGTACTCATGCCCACGCTCTGCTGAGGTCCGTTCCACCGATTCCCACTGGTCTTCCATCACCGCCTTGGAATCGACCAACAGCCGACCAATTAACGTGGATTTGCCGTCATCGACCGATCCGGCGGTCGCGATGCGCAACAACGTAGTTGCCGCGGCCAGCGCTGCAGCCATCAGAAATACCCCTGCCGCTTGCGGTCCTCCATGCCAGCTTCCGAGATGCGATCATCAGCCCGGGTGGCACCGCGTTCAGTCAATCGGGACAGCGCGGTCTCCGCGATGACTTCTGCCACCGTGGTCGCCTGTGATTCCACACAACCGGTGCAGGTGACATCGCCGACGGTGCGAAATCGCACGGAAGTCTCAAACACCGCTTCTGCTGGCGTGTTGGGGTCTGGACGCAGATAGGGATGGTCAGCGAGCAGCATTCCGTCGCGGCGAAATACGCGCCGGCGGTGGGCAAAATAGATCGACGGCAAGACAATGTGCTCCGCGCCGATGTAGGACCAAATGTCGAATTCGGTCCAGTTGGAAAGCGGAAAGACCCGAATATGTTCGCCCTTGTGGTGACGCCCGTTGTACAGGTTCCACAGCTCCGGCCGTTGAGCCTTGGGGTCCCACTGCCCAAACTCATCACGGAAACTGAACACTCGTTCCTTGGCGCGCGCCTTCTCCTCATCGCGTCGCGCGCCGCCGAATGCCGCATCGAATTTGTTCTCCCGAATGGCGCGCAGCAACGTCACCGTTTGCAGGGGGTTGCGTGACTGCGGGTTATCAACAACCCGCCCGGCATCAATATCGTCTTGCACCGATGCCACCACAAGCCGCGCCCCGGTCTGAGTAACCAGCTGATCGCGGGCGGAAATCACCTCATCGAAGTTATGTCCGGTATCGACATGCATCACCGGAAACGGCAACCGCCCAGGGTGAAACGCCTTAAGCGCCAGATGCAGCATCACAATGGAGTCTTTGCCGCCGGAAAACAGCAGCACCGGCCTTTCAAACTCCGCAGCTACCTCGCGAATAATGTGAATACCTTCTGCTTCTAGGGCACGCAGATGGCTGACCTGATACTGCCCGGGCACCGGCCGAGCAGTGGTTTGAGTGCTCATCGCCTCCTCAAACTTTCTCGGCTCACTTGGCACAAGGGACCTAGTTTATCCTTCGCGCCGCATCGGTAAGCGGGGGGTTTCGTGGCGGTAGCCAGCCCATCCAGGGTCCGTCCGTGATGGCGCACACCCACCCTCGCTACCCTGTCCCCATGCGACACAGGCGGCACTGGCTGGCATGACCCGCTTCCTGGCCCGTCGACTGGTCAATTACGTTGTGCTGCTCTTACTGGCATCGTTTTTAACTTTCTGCCTGACCTCGCTCACCTTTCATCCACTAGACAGCTTCATGCAGCGCCATCCCCAACCACCGCCAGAGGCCATCCACGCCAAGGCCGTTCAGCTCGGCTTGGATAAACCCATACCGATCCGGTACGTGACATGGATTTCCGGTGCAGCCCGCGGCGACTTCGGCACCACCGTCACTGGCCACCCGGTGGCCCAGGAGCTGTGGCGTCGGGTGGCGGTCAGTCTTCGGCTGGTGGTGCTGGGTTCCGTACTCGGTACGGTGGCCGGTGTCGTCGTGGGAGCCTGGGGAGCGGTACGCCAGTATCGGCTCAGCGACCGGGTGATCACCGTGCTGTCATTGACCATCCTGAGCATTCCGTCATTCGTACTGGCAGGTCTGCTCATTGTGGCGGCGTTGCGGGTGAACATGTTCACCGGAGTGCGCATCTTCCTCTACACCGGGCAAACCTCACCGATTCCGCCCACTGGGATGTGGGGCCAGCTCCTCGATCGCGCACAACACATTGTGCTGCCCACGCTCACCCTGGCCCTGGGAACCACCGCGGGCTTTAGCCGCTACCAGCGCAATGCCATGTTGGATGTGTTGAATGAGGATTTCATCCGCACCGCTCGCGCCAAGGGGCTGACCCGACGACGTGCGTTGATCAAGCATGGCCTGCGTACCGCGCTGATCCCGTTGGCCACGCTGTTTGCCTACGGGGTGAGCGGTTTGGTTGTCGGCGCTGTGTTCGTTGAGAAAATTTTCGGCTGGCATGGCATGGGCGAGTGGGTAGTGCAAGGCATTTCGATGCAAGACACCAATGTGGTGGCTGCCATCACCGTATTTTCCGGGGCGGTGGTTTTGCTGGCCGGATTGTTGTCCGACATCATTTATGCCGCGTTAGATCCCCGGGTTCGGGTCTCATGACAGCAGCCATCCACCCAACCGGGTTCACCTCACGACGCAGTCTGGTGGCACGCCGGTTCCTGCGCAATAAGCCGGCGGTAGTGGCGTTGACGTTGTTGGTGTTGCTGTTCGTCGGCTGCTATGCGCTGCCGCCTTTACTCCCCTACGGCTACTCCACACTCGACTATCAGGCGCTGCTGCAGCCACCATCGCGGGAGCATTGGTTCGGCACTAATACGCTCGGCCAAGATTTGCTGGCTCGCATCCTGCGCGGCATGCAAAAGTCCATGCTCATCGGTTTTTGTGTGGCCCTGGTCTCGACTAGCATCGCCGCCACGGTCGGCTCGATCGCCGGCTATTTCGGTGGTCGGCGTGATCGAGCGCTCATGTGGTTGGTGGACCTGCTACTCGTGGTGCCCAGCTTTATCCTGATTGCCATCATCACTCCGCGAACCCGGCAATCCAGCAGCATCCTGTGGCTCATCGTGTTGCTCGCGGCGTTCGGTTGGATGGTCAGTTCACGGATGGTGCGCGGCCTGACCATGAGCCTGCGTGAACGCGAATTCGTCCGGGCCGCAAAATATGTGGGGGTATCGAGCCGTCAGGTTATCGTGCGCCATATTGTGCCGAACGTCGCTTCGATCCTCATCATCGATGCGACACTCAACGTTGGATTCGCGATTCTGGCCGAAACTGGTTTGAGTTTCTTAGGATTCGGTGTTCAACCACCCGATGTGTCACTAGGGACGTTAATCGCCGACGGCACCCCCTCAGCCACCACCTTTCCCTGGGTCTTCCTTTTCCCAGCCGGAACACTTGTGTTGATTGTGTTGTGCGCCAACCTTACTGGCGATGGCCTGCGGGATGCTTTTGATCCCGCTAGCGGGTCCGCACGCCGCAAAAGGCGGCGGCCGAAGTGAGCACGTTGCTGGAGGTAACCAATCTCAGCGTGACCTTCGCCCACGGCGAGCTACCGATACCGGCGGTGCGTGGCATGAGTTACCACGTTGATTCGGGCGAAGTAGTCGCCATCGTCGGGGAGTCTGGCTCCGGCAAAAGCACCGCCGCGCTGGCGGTGGTGGGATTGCTGCCGGAATACAGCCAGGTGTCGGGGTCGGTGCGGTTGAGCGGCGCGGAGTTGCTCGGACTGTCCGACCCGGCGATGTCACAGATCCGCGGGCAGGCGATCGGGACCGTATTCCAGGACCCGATGTCGGCGCTGACACCGGTCTACCGCATCGGCGAGCAGATCGCCGAAGCCATTGCGGTCCATAACCGCGGTATCAGCCGTACCGACGCCCGCTCCCGCGCGGTCGAACTGCTCGACCTAGTCGGCATCGCACAACCACAACGCCGAGCGCGGGCCTTCCCCCACGAGCTCTCGGGCGGTGAGCGGCAACGCGTGATGATTGCCATCGCGATCGCTAACAACCCGGACTTGCTGATCTGCGATGAGCCCACCACTGCGCTCGACGTCACCGTCCAGGCCCAGATCCTTGAGGTGCTGCGGACCGCCCGCGATGTCACCGGAGCCGGTGTAGTGATCATCACCCACGATTTGGGCGTGGTGTCGGAGTTCGCAGATCGGGCGCTAGTGATGTACGCCGGCCGCGCCGTCGAGATCGCCGACGTTGAGCAGCTGTATCGAGACCGCCGAATGCCCTACACGGCGGGATTGTTGGGGTCGGTTCCACGGCTCGATGCCGCACAAGGCACCCGATTGATTCCGATCCCCGGCGCACCACCTTCGATGTCGTCACTGCTTGGCGACGAATGCACGTTCGCGCCTCGCTGTCCACTGGCAATCGACGAATGCCGTTTAGCCGAACCGGATCTTGTCGCCGTCCAAGACGGCCACTGGGCTGCGTGTATCCGAACCAACGACGTCGTCGGACACAGCGCGGCCGAAATTTTTGGCGCACCAACGCCACCGCCGCCGTACGATAACCAAAACCCAGCAACCGCCACCGAACTCCCGGTGGCATTGCGGGTCACCAATCTGACCAAGACTTTCCTGCTCACCAAGGGCGTGATGTGGCGCAGAAGAGTAGGTGAGGTTCGGGCGGTCGACGACGTGAGCTTCACGGTGGCGCAAGGCCGCACCCTGGGCATCGTCGGCGAATCAGGGTCCGGTAAATCGACCACACTGAACCAGATTCTCGAACTCGCTACGCCCCAATCCGGTTCGATCGAGATTCTCGGCACCGATGTCTCGACCCTGGATTCAGCTACCCGCCGCCAATTACGCACCGAGCTGCAGGTGGTTTTCCAAGACCCAGTAGCATCGCTCGATCCCCGCTTACCAGTGTTCGATATCATCGCTGAACCTTTGGTCGCCAACGGATTTGACAGAAATCAACGAGAAGAACGGGTCGCCGAGCTGCTGGCCGTCGTTGGCCTGGAGCACGCCGCCGCCAGCCGTTATCCCGCGGAGTTCTCCGGCGGACAAAAACAGCGGATTGGCATTGCCCGAGCGCTTGCATTGCAGCCGAAGATCCTTGCACTCGACGAGCCGGTGTCGGCACTGGACGTGTCCATTCAAGCCGGCATCATCAACTTGCTGCTGGACTTACAGCACCAGTTCGGCTTGTCCTATCTGTTTGTCTCGCATGACCTTTCAGTTGTCAAGCATCTCGCACACCAGGTAGCAGTGATGTATCGCGGAAAGATCGTGGAACACGGCGACAGCGAACAGGTGTTTAGCAACCCGCAACACGACTACACCCGACGCCTACTTGGCGCCACCCCGCGGACGCCCGCCGATGTCAACACTGGTTAGCCGCCAGTTAGCATCGTGCCGGTGATGGCAACGTCTTGGTCGCCGCGGGCTCACCTGATTGTGCTGCTGACACTGGCGATGTGTGTGATGATCAGCGGCTGCTCGAACGGTTATCGGGATCTGCCGAAGCCGCGCGCCGCCCAGGTCGGCACCACCAGTGACATCAACCCCCGCGACCCGGCGACCCTGCGCGACGGCGGCAACTTGCGGCTCCCACTCACCTCGTTCCCCGATAACTTCAACCAATTAAGCATCGACGGCAACACCGTCGATGTCGCGGGAATTGTTAATCCGACACTGCCGGGGGCATTTACCACCCAGGCCGACGGTTCACTGAAACTGAACACCGACTATTTTCTCGGCGCCGAGCTCACCAGCAGCAATCCGCAAGTGGTCACCTACACCATCAATCCGAAAGCATTCTGGAGTGACGCCACTCCGTTCACCTGGGAAGACCTCAAAGCGCAGGTCGATGCATGTAGTGGCCGCGACAAGCGGTACCTGATTGCCAGCAGGGCCGGGTTCGAACGGGTCAAGGCGGTAACCAGGGGCGTCGATGATCGCCAGGCGGTGGTCACTTTCGCCGAACCCTACGCCGAGTGGCAAGCGATGTTTGCCGGAGGAATACAACCCCGCAGCATGACGGCGAACCCCGACGTCTTCAATACCGGTCAGTTGGAAGGCCCCGGCCCGTCGGCGGGACCATTCCTGGTGTCAACGATTGACCGAAGCGCCCAACGCATTGTGCTGACCCGTAACCCTCGCTGGTGGGGGGCCAAACCACGATTGGATTCGCTAACGTTTCTGGTCCTCGACGCCGCCGCCGTCATCCCGGCCCTACAAAACAACGCTATCGACGCCGCCGGAGTAGGCACTCTCGACGATCTGGTGACCGCTCAACGCACCCCCGGAATCGTGATTCGCAGCGCGCCAGCCCCGTCGTGGTATCACTTCACTTTCAACGGCG
>JAIENC010000166.1 GCA_019751635.1 Mycobacteriaceae bacterium | reverse complement strand
GTCTGGGACCTGCTTAATCAGGACCACGATGTTCGTCATAAGTGTGGTTCGTCCTCCTCGAGGGAGCCCCGCAGCGCTGGCTGCGCGACATTAACTACGTTTTCCGCAGCCGCACTGACTGATGTTACTGATGAGTAACTTTGCGCGGCTCGCCTTCACACCATAGCGGGTCGTGTCCGCACGGCGGTTCGGGATAGCCTGCCATAGCAATGAGCGCATTCGTTCCCGACATTCCCCCAGCGGCCGACACAGCATTGGCGCTGACGGGCGAACGTACCATCCCTGGCCTCGACATCGAGAACTACTGGTTTCGCCGCCACGAGGTGGTCTATCAGTGGTTAGCCCCACACTGCGCGGGCCGCACAGTACTCGAGGCCGGCTGCGGCGAAGGCTACGGCGCTGAACTGATCGCTAACGTCGCACACCACGTGGCCGCTATCGACTACGACCACAGCACGGTGGCCCATGTTCGCACTCGCTATCCCCGCGTGCACGCCATGCGGGCCAACCTGACCGACCTACCGCTGGCCGATGAATC
This sequence comes from Mycobacteriaceae bacterium, assembly GCA_019751635.1. GTDB lineage: Bacteria > Actinomycetota > Actinomycetes > Mycobacteriales > Mycobacteriaceae > Mycobacterium. Next base: position 9,458 of record JAIENC010000166.1, on the reverse strand, counting down.
AGTGGATGTCGTGGTCAACCTCCAAGTCATCGAACACCTCTGGGATCAGGCAGCATTCGTTGCAGAGTGCGCCCGCGTGCTGCGACCCGCCGGAGTGCTGATCGTGTCCACACCGAACCGGATCACTTTCTCACCGGGCCGAGAAACCCCGATCAACCCGTTCCACACCCGGGAACTCAACGCCGCCGAGCTCGCTCAACTGCTCCATGACGGGGGTTTTGCTGAAGTGTCGATGAGTGGCGTATTTCATGGGCCACGGCTGCAGGAAATGGATGTCCGCCATGGCGGTTCCATCATTGATGCCCAGGTCGCGCGAGCAGTAGCTGACGCGCCGTGGACCGCCGCCTTGGCGGCCGATGTCGCCGCCGTCACCACTGCCGATTTCGACATTGTGCGCGCTGGAGATGGCCGCGATATCGACACCAGTCTTGATCTCATCGCGATTGCGGAGCGTCAGTGAGCACCCGCATACCAGGCCTGTTCACCTTGGTGCTGCATACGCATCTGCCTTGGCTTGCCCACCACGGCCGATGGCCCGTTGGCGAAGAGTGGCTCTACCAATCCTGGTCGGCGGCCTACCTGCCGCTGTTGCGGGTGCTGCACACGCTGGCCGATGAAGGCCGGCAGCGGCTGATCACGCTGGGGATGACCCCAGTGGTAGCCGCCCAGCTTGACGATCCGTACTGCCTCGACGGTATGCATCACTGGCTGGGTAATTGGCGCCTGCGGGCCGAGGAAGCAGCCAGCTTACGGGCCGCTAGCACCGCTGACCAATCAACGGCTTGCACTCCACAAGCGTTGCGCGCCTTTGGCATTCACGAATGCGCGCAAGCGGATCAGGCGCTCGAAGATTTCGGCACCAGGTGGCGCCATGGCGGCAGCCCGCTGCTGCGTGGCCTGATCGATACCGGCACGGTGGAACTGCTCGGCGGCCCACTGACCCACCCCTTCCAACCGCTACTCAATCCAAGGCTGCGAGAGTTCGCACTGCGCGAAGGCCTAGCCGACGCACAGCTGCGGTTCGCCCACACCCCGGCCGGCATCTGGGCACCGGAATGCGCCTACGCGCCGGGCCTGGAACGCGGCTACGCCGCCGCCGGGGTCAGCCACTTCATGGTTGACGGCCCCTCACTGCACGGTGACACCGCGTTGGGCCGACCAGTTGGCGCTACCGACGTGATCGCGTTCGGTCGAGACCTGCAGGTCAGCTACCGGGTGTGGTCGCCAAAATCGGGCTATCCGGGGCATGCCGCCTACCGTGACTTCCACACATACGACCACCAGACCGGCCTCAAGCCGGCTCGGGTCACCGGCCGCAATGTGCCATCAGAAGCGAAAGCACCCTATGACCCGCAGCGTGCGGAGCACGCCGTCGACAGCCACGTCACCGACTTCGTCGACGTGGTCCGACACCGGTTGCTCAGCGAATCCGAACGGATAGGTCGGCCCGCGCATGTGGTAGCCGCATTCGACACCGAGTTGTTCGGCCACTGGTGGCATGAGGGCCCGCTGTGGCTGCAACGGGTGTTGCGGGCGTTGCCGGAGGCCGGCATCCGAGTTGGAACGCTCAGCGACGCGATTACCGACGGATTTGTCGGTAACGCTGTCGAATTACCTTCCAGTTCTTGGGGTTCGGGCAAAGACTGGCAGGTATGGGCCGGCGACAAAGTGGCCGATCTGGTCGCACTCAACGCCGAAGTGGTGGACACCGCACTGAGTACTGTCGACAAAGCACTGGCCCAGTCCGCGCCACTAGACCGCCCAACTGCCCGCGATCACGTCGCCGATCAGATCCTGCGCGAAACCCTGCTGACGGTCTCCAGCGACTGGCCGTTCATGGTGAGCAAGGACTCCGCCGCCGAATACGCCCGCTACCGCGCCCATCTCCATGCTCACGCCACCCGGGAGATTGCCGGGGCGCTGGCATCCGGGCGCCGCGACACCGCCCAGCGATTAGCCGAGGACTGGAACCGCGCTGACAACGTGTTCGGCGCTTTAGACGCGCGCAGGCTGCCCGGGGCGGGCACATGAAAATCCTGATGGTGTCGTGGGAATACCCACCCGTGGTCATCGGTGGGCTTGGCCGACACGTGCATCACCTGTCCACCGCACTGGCCTCAGCCGGCCACGAGGTGGTCGTGTTGTCTCGCCGCCCCGCCGACACCGATCCGAGCACACATCCCTGCTCTGACGAAATCCGTGAAGGCGTAAGGGTCATCGCGGCGGCACAAGATCCACACGAATTCTCCTTCGCCAACGACATGATGGCTTGGACGCTGGCGATGGGCCACGCCATGATTCGGGCCGGACTGTCGCTGAACACACACGACGGCTGCTCTGCTACCGACCGATCCTGGCGTCCCGATATCGTGCATGCCCATGATTGGCTGGCCGCCCACCCGGCCATCACGCTCGCCCAATTCTATGACGTACCAATGGTTTCCACGATTCATGCAACCGAAGCCGGTCGGCATTCCGGTTGGGTTTGCGGGGCTTTAAGCCGTCAAGTGCATGCGGTCGAGTCGTGGCTGGTGCGGGAGTCCGATTCGCTGATTACGTGTTCTGGCTCAATGAGCGAGGAGATCACCGAGTTATTCGGCCCAGGGCTGGCCGAAATCACGGTGATCCGCAACGGCATCGATGCCGCCCGCTGGCCTTTTGCCCCTCGCCAGCCTCGCCTTGGGCCAGCCGAGCTGCTGTACGTCGGACGGCTCGAGTACGAAAAAGGTGTCCATGACCTCATCGCCGCCTTACCCCGAATCCGCCGCAATCATCCTGGCACCACGCTGACTATCGCCGGAGAAGGCACCCAACAGAGCTGGCTTATCGAACAGGCCCGTCAACACCGAGTGCTCAAAGCAACCAGATTTGCCGGACATCTCGAGCATGCCGATCTGTTGGCAGCGCTGCATCGCGCCGACGCCGTTGTGCTGCCTAGCCACTATGAACCTTTTGGACTGGCAGCTTTGGAAGCCGCCGCAGCTGGCGCACCACTGGTGACGTCCAATATCGGCGGTTTAGGCGAGGCCGTCATCAACGGGCAGACCGGAATGTCGTGCCCACCACGTCACGTGGCGGAGCTGGCTGCAACGATCTGCGCAGTGCTCGACGATCCAGGCGCCGCGCAGCGGCGCGCCCAGGCGGCTTGGCAGCGGCTTAGCTCAGATTTTGATTGGCACACCGTAGCCGATGAGACCACTCAGGTGTATCTGGCAGCGAAGCGCCGGGAGCGCCAGCCGCAGCCGAGGCTGCCTATCGTCGAGCACGCACTGCCGGACCGCTAGGCCGAGTTTTAGCGGTCTTAGCGGGCGTCTTTTTGCGTTCGATATCGGCCAGTGCGGCCGCTAATTCGGCGCGTTGCGCCGCCGATTTCTCCCACGCCAGCTGCCGGTTTTTGATCACTTTCGCCGGTGCGCCCACCGCAATTGAGTAATCCGGGATCTCGCCACGCACCACCGCGTGGGCTCCCAGCACGCAGCCCCGGCCGACAATAGTGCCGCGCAGCACCGTCACTTTCGTCGCGATCCAGGTGTCTGGCCCAATCCGGACCGGGGATTTGACGATGCCTTGATCTTTAATCGGCACCGTAATGTCATCCATCCGATGGTCGAAGTCACAGACGTAGCACCAATCTGCCATTAACGCTGAATCGCCGAACTCGATATCGAGGTAAGCGTTGATGACGTTGTCGCGGCCAAACACAACTTTGTCGCCGAGGCGTAACGAGCCTTCGTGAGCACGGATGGTGTTTTTGTCGCCGATATGCACCCAACGGCCGATCTCCAGCTGGGCCAGCTCCGGGGTGCAGTGGATTTCGACGTTCTTGCCGAGAAACACCATTCCGCGGGTGATGATGTGGGGATTAGCCAGCTTGAATTTCAGCAACCGCCAATACCGAACTAGATACCACGGGGTATACGCCCGGTTAGCCAACACCCACTTCAACGAAGCCTTGGTCAGAAACTTCGCTTGGCGCGGGTCCCGCAGATTTGATCCGCGCCATCGACGACGCAGCGGTGCACCCCACATGGTTGTCATGGCCGAAAAGCCTAGCGAACCGGCACGAGCTACCCTCAGCTGTGCTCCTCCACCGCCGTAATCCATCGAGTGTGCGGGTTATGGATAGTAAAGCCGCCTTTTTTCGCAAAAACCCGCACACTGGGCGGATAGCCGTGGCCGCAGCGGTACTCGCAGCCGCTCTGGCCGGTTGCCACAACACCGACTCATGGGTCCACGAGGCAGCTGCGCAGGGCTGGCCCGCGCAATACGGCGATGCCACCAATAGCAGCTATACCGCCACCGCCGGCGCCACCAAGCTAGCTTTGCAGTGGACCAGATCAGTTAAAGGGAGCCTCGGTGCGGGGCCGAGTATCGGTGCACGGGGCTATCTGGCGCTCAACGCCCAGACTATAAGCGGATGCTCGGTGATGGAATGGGAAAACGATCACCACAGCCGGCAACGCTGGTGCGCTCGGCTGGTTCAAGGCGGCGGCTTCGCTGGCCCGTTGTTTGACGGCTTCGACAACCTCTATGTCGGGGAACCCGGCGCGATCATCTCTTTCCCGCCTACGCAATGGATCCGCTGGCGACAGCCCGTGATCGGGATGCCTACCACGCCGAGGATGCTCGATGCCGGCCAGTTGTTGGTGGTTACCCATCTGGGGCAAGTGCTGGTTTTCGACGCCCACCGCGGCACCGTGATCGGCAGTTCGCTGGACTTGGTGGACGGCCTTGACCCTGCCGATTCGACGCGCGGGTTGTCCGATTGCCAGTCGGCCGGCCCGGGCTGCCCAGTAGCAGCAGCAGCGGCATTCTCTGCGACAAGCGGGATGGTGGTAGTCAACGTCTGGCAGCCAAACGCTGCGGCCGCAGAGCTAGTTGGGTTGAAATACCACCCAGGGCAGACCCCGCTGCTGACCAAGGAATGGACCAGCGCTGTGGTCAGTACTGGCGTGCTGGCTAGTCCGGTGCTGTCCGCCGACGGGTCCACGGTCTATGCCCATAGCCGAGACCAACGTCTATGGGCGCTTAACGCCACCGATGGGAAGCTGAAATGGTCGGCACCGTTGGGCTTTCTAGCGCAGACACCGCCTACGGTGACCCCCGAAGGAATGATCGTGTCCGGCGCAGGCCCCGACACGCGACTAGTAGCGTTCCACGACGCCGGTAACAGCGGCCAACCACTCTGGCGGCGCGACGACGTCAGTCCGCTGTCGTCGTCAAGCCTGGCTGGCGGCAGCGTCGGCTACGTGGTGACAAGCAGTGCTGAAGCGGGGTTGGCATTGCTGCTTTTTAATCCGGCTAACGGTCACACCATCAGCAGTTACGCACTGCCGGACGCCACCGGCTATCCACTGGGAGTATCGGTTGGTCACGATCGCCGAGTGGTGACCGCCACCAGCGCCGGCCAGGTCTACGGGTTCGCACCGGCTGACTAGAGCGCTAGCGGCGGAACCGCGCTGCGCGGCACCCAAGCATGGGCCGGACCGAGAAACGGCAGCAGCAATTCACCTTGCGCGAAATAGAAGAGCAGTTCATCGTCGGTGATAGCAAAATTCTGGTAGTGCGCTGGATCCATGCCAGCGCTACGCGATACGGTGGCGCCGGCCACGAAGCGACGTTCCAGCTCTTGCTGAACAACCGGATAAATGCTGTCTAAAGGTTTAGCGCCGGGGGCAAACAGGGTGTCAAAAGCGATGGGTTTTTTACGGTCAAGGTTGTAATTGAACGCCCTGTACCAGCTAAACGGCGCAGTGCTGCCGAAATCCTGGAAGAGTTTGAGCACCACACTGCGCGTACCGTGCGGCGATTGACCGGACTGATGTTGCTCCGTGGTGACCACCATCTGGTAGGGCTGATCATGGGGCTCGGACGTTTGCGCAACACTGACGAACCCATCGCGGTTCTGGCTCAAGTAGCTCATCAGCGCCTGCTGGTCGGGATAATCGACCGGAAACATCATGTCCAAGCTGTACGTCGGGGTTGAGACCCGCACGTGACAGATCGAGCCACTTGTCATGATGCCGCCCATATCGGCACACGTCACTGGCGCAGCCGCCACTGGGGTGCAGCGCAAGCCAACCAAGACCATGCCGACTAATAGCGCAGCTGCCATCAGATCACGCATCGCCCAATTCTCGTCGCAAAAGAAAAGAATGGCATCACCCAACGGCTACCGCGACGGGCGGCACACGAACGCCGTCGCCGTACCTGCTGAACCCGAGCCAATCCGAGTAATCACCACTGACAGCGGGTCACCCCTATGCGGCCGCAAGCCGCTGCGTAGCCTGCGCCGCAACGCATCGGGATCGACCCGCACACCGCGTACCAGGATCTCCACCGACCCGCAGTTCAGCGCCGCCAGCGACCGCCGCAACCGCCGCTCGTCAAGGGCCAGACACTCGATCACCTCGAAACCCCGTACCGATGGCGGCAGTTGATCGCCGGAAAGGTAGGCAATGTCGGGGTCAAGCTGCCAGAGCCCATGCCGAGCGGCGTAATGACGCACCAAACCGGCCCGAACTACCGCGCCATCGGGATCGACGATCCATCGTCCTGCTGGTCGCACTGGGCAGTCGGCTGGCTCAGCATCGGTGATTTGGATGATGCCTTGGCAGCGATCCAGCATGCTGGCTCGCCGACGCACACCCGGACCCGCCAAACTCGCCGACCACAAGCACGCTTCGCGAACCGAGCCGCGGTAGGAAATCAGCTCAATCTCGCCCTCGAAACCGAGCGAACCAAGCTGAACGAAATCCATTCCTGGAGAACATTTTACGACCAAATCTCGGCCGCGATAAACCTCCAGCAGCTGGTCCAGGCCGGGCAGATAATCACGCGGGTGGAAGCGGCGCCGCCCGTCCTGGCGGCGGGCCGGGTCAACGACTACCACCGTGTCGTGGGTCACCGGATGCAGCGCATCCGCACGGCACAGGTCCGCGTCGGCCCCCAAGTTATGGCGAGCCATCGCCAACCGAACCGGGTCAATATCACTGCCGAGCATCGGCATTCCGCAGCCGCCCAATGCGGCCAACTCGGTACCGATAGAACACGTCACGTCGTGCACCACAGCACCGGGCACGCTAGCAGCCAATCGGCTAGCCCGGTGTTGGGCCACCGGCGCCGCCGTCGCTTGTTGCAGTGCCTCATCAGTGAATAACCAGTTGGAGATCTCACCCAGCGGACCAAGCTTTTCGGTGGCGCGGCGACGCAGCAGTGTCGTCTCCACCAACACGGCCGCCCGCTCACCGAAGCGGCTGCGTACCGCGGCTATATCGGCAACCCGGGTTGAGTCGGTCAGCGCGAACCCGGCGACCGCCGATAGCGCAGCCATGCCCGATGCTGACCGCAGGTAACTGACGTCGTCCAGGGCGAAATTTAGGACGGCTTGACCCCGGTGAGGATCACGTTGTAAAACCAGCCTTTCGGCGCCACCCGACGCCAGATGTTGGCGTCTGCCCAACTCAGCGTCTTCCAGCTGGCGAAGGCGAACCTCGCCCAGCCCCAACCTAGCCGCCCTGGTGGTACCGCACATTCAAAGGTGCGAAGTGGCCAACCCAACATGGCTGCGGTGAACTCTTCGGTGGCGGTCTGCACCTCGACCGCGCCGGCGGCGGTAGCCATCCGCTCAAGTTCCTGCGGGGTGAAGGTGTGCAGATCAACGAGCGCCTCTAGTGCGGCCGCCCGCGAAGATTCATCGAGTTCGGCCTGTGGACGGCGCCAGCCGGCCAGTCCCGGGATTCTGGTGGCATGAGTAACAATTCGCCAGGTAAGCGTGGACAGCGTGCGGGCATAGCTGTCACCGACGGTGGTAGGTTCACCGGCGAACACAAATCGGCCGCCGGGGCGCAGCACCCGAATCGCCTCCCGCAGCGATAATTCAACATCAGGGATGTGATGCAGTACGGCGTGTCCAACCACCAAATCAAAAGTGTTGTCGTCGTAGGGAATACCTTCGGCGTCCGCCACCCGGCCATCGATATCCAAGCCCAGCGCTTGCCCGTTGCGGACAGCAACTTGGACCATGCCCGGGGATAGATCGGTGACCGAGCCACGCCGGGCAACGCCAGATTGGATCAGGTTCAGGAGGAAAAAACCGGTGCCACAACCCAGTTCGAGGGCACGATCGTAGGGTAGTTCGCGGGCCGTGTCGTCAGGAACGATCGCATCAAACCGTCCACGCGCGTATTCAACACAGCGCTGGTCGTAGGAGATGGACCATTTCACGTCATAGTTTTCGGCTTCCCAGTCGTGATAAAGCACCTGGGCAAGCTTGCTGTCCAGCCGCGCGGCGGCCACCTGCTCGGCAGTGGCATGAGGGTTAGGCTCGGCGCCGGCGCTAACCGGTGTTGGGGAACTCGTCGTCATAACCGGCCAGCCTAACGGCGCTCTGGGCAACCGTGCACAGCGGTGAACGCCTGCACATAACGACGACGTTCGGCTGCGAGCCGCTCCGTGGGGTTCACCGTATAGACGTCGTTGAGGCTAGCTTTGGCGGCGGCCAGCGCCGGTTGCGGACCGTCGGTAAACCTGCGGGCCCAGGCCGCGGCGGCGTCATACACCCCGTCGGGGGCAACCATCTGGTCAATCAGGCCCAACGCTAAGGCTTCTTTGGCGTCGAAGAAGCGCCCACTAAACACCAGTTCCTTAGCCCTGCTCAGCCCAATCGTGTGAGCTAGTCGGCTCATTCCACCACCGCCGGGAATCAGACCCGCCAGGATTTCGGTGGCACCGAATTTCACGTTGTCGCCGCTGACCCGCCAGTCGGCGGCCAGCGCCAACGTAAGACCCGCGCCCAGGGCATATCCGGTGATCGCGGCAACAGTTGGCTTGCCGATCGAGGCAACGGCGTCAATTGCCGCATCACGTACCGTCGCGGTGATCTCCGCCTCGGCTGGGCTGAGTTTGTTCAGTTCAGCCAGGTCATCGCCGGCGGAGAAAATCTCGTGGCCACCGAACAGGATCACCGCAAAGATGTCGCCACGGCACTCCACCTCGGCAGCCGTTGCGGCGATTTCTCGGTAAACCTGGCGGGTCATCGCGTTGGTGGGCGGCCGCGAGAGCGCCATCGTGGCTAACCCCGCAGCGTCATGCAGACTGACAAATTCGCTCATGGTGAACGCCGCGAGGGCCTGCCGAGGCGGGCACTGTTGTAGCGGTCAGCATCGAAGAACTCGATCTCCCAGTTATCACCCTGGTAAGTCAACGTAGGTTGCACGGTAACAATCTGCCGCTCTAACGCCAGCACATCACGCACTGTCAAGGGGTCCCGGCCGGTCAGCGAGTCCAGCTGGGTCCACGTCGGCGGGAGCAGAAAACTACGACCAGCAGCAAAATCAGCCAAAGCAGCCTGCGGCGTGAACCAGCCAGCGTGATCGGATTCGGTGTTCTCGCCGTCGGCGCGCTGGCCCTCGGGTAATGCGGCCACAAAAAAATATGTGTCGTAGCGGCGGGTGAGC
>JAIENC010000041.1 GCA_019751635.1 Mycobacteriaceae bacterium | reverse complement strand
CGTTCACCTTCACCGACGTGGCAGTCGTAGCCCGGCGGTCGCGGCGCGGTGGCCGAGGGGCGATGGGGTGACTCGGGTGGTGTTGTCTGTCGGCTCCAACCTGGGGGACCGGCTGGCGTGGCTGCAGACAGTCGTGGATCGGGCCGGCACGACAGTGCGTGCTGTCTCGCCGGTCTATGAAACGGATCCCTGGGGTGACCTTGAGCAAAGCCCATTCCTCAATGCCGTGTTGATCGCGGAGGACCCGGCGCGCGATGGGCACGACTGGCTGCGCTTCGGGCAGGAGTCCGAGCGGGCGGCGGATCGCGTACGCGGCCGGCGCTGGGGACCCCGAACTCTCGATGTGGACCTGGTGGCCTGCTACCAGACCACCGCGGCTGGCTCAGCCGGCACCGAGGTGATCAGCACAACAGCGGACTTGACCTTGCCGCATCCGTTGGCCCACTTACGCGCCTTCGTGCTGGTGCCCTGGCTGGCCGTCGACCCGGATGCGGAACTTACCGTGGCCGGCCAACGACGGCCCGTCGTCGAATTGCTTACTGAACTAGAACCGATCGAGCGGGCCGGGGTGCGCCCCACCGCCGCGACGTTGAACCCGCATCGACGCTGATGGGCCCCACCCGCAAGCGCGACCTGATGATCGCGGTGGTTGGCGCTACCGCGCTCGGTTATCTGCTGATGCTGTTGGTGCATCGCTGGTTACCGGCCATCACGGTGTGGACCGGTTCATCGTTGCTGGTGGTGGCCGTCGTCGAAGCGTTCGGGGGCCGATATGTGCGGGCCAAGATCAGCGCTGGTGAGATCGGTGATCGGCCCGGTCGGCTGCATCCTCTAGCGGTGGCCCGCAGTGTGATGATCGCCAAGGCGTCAGCCTGGATGGCGACCTTGGTGCTGGGTTGGTGGCTTGGGGTGTTGGCCTACCTTCTGCCGCGGCGGGCCTGGTTGCGGGTGGCCAGTGACAGCACCATCGGTGCGGTCACCGCCGCCGCCAGTGCACTGGCATTGATCATTGCCGCCCTCTGGTTGCAGTATTGTTGTACCGCCCCGGGCGAGCCGGGCGAGCCGGGCGAGCACGGTACTGGTACCTAAACGTTAAAGAGAATCGCCGGATTGCGGCGACCCGCGTAACGGCTTCACCCAGGTACAGTCGGCCCATGACCGTTCTGTCGCGCGGCGCCACGGGTCGGCGCAGCAGCCGCAGGCCGAGTTGGTTGCTCTTGACGGCGTTGTTGGTTCTGGCCCTGGGAGCCAGCTCCGTTTTAGTGTTCACCAATCGGGTGGACCTGTTGAGGTTGGCCGTGATCTTGGCGTTGTGGGCTTCGATCATTGCCGCTTTTGTGTCACTGAGCTACCGGCGGGAAGCCGATGTGGATAAGGCCCGGGCGCGTGACCTGCAACGCGTCTATGACTTGCAGTTGGATCGAGAAATTTCGGCTCGCCGCGAGTACGAGCTCTCGGTAGAGTCGCGGTTACGCCACGAGCTGGCTTCGGAGCTGCAGGCTCAGGCCGCTGACGACGTAGCTGCGCTTCGTGCGGAGTTGGCCGCATTACGGACCAGCTTGGAGATATTGTTCGACACCGAGCTCGATCAGCGTCCAGCTTTGGAGACCGACGGCGCACATCGCGGTTATTCCAGCTGGCCACAAGACTGGTCGGACGCCGAAGATACTGCTGCGGAACGGGTTTCGCGTAATCGAGTGATTGCGGTTCGCGAGCCGGTTCGACAACGCGCGGCAGCCAATCTCGCCGAGGAAACCGCAATCATTGATGTGCCGGAAGAACCTTTGCCGCTGCGACCTGCGGTCGGCGACCACGCCCCAGCGGGGCTTGCTCCGGCAACCGAATACGAAGCTGGCCGAGATGACGATCCACGCCGCCGCACCGCGGCATCAGACTGGCACAACTGGCCGACCGAGCCCACTGTCAAGACAACCGAGTGGGGTGCCGACGAGCAACGCTGGCTACCGTCCGGTCAGGATGGCGACCCCACCGAGGCTGGCGATGCCGAACCCGGTGAGCTTGACGAGACTGACTCTGGTTCGGCATCCCCGATGCGTCGTCGACGAACCCTCCCCTCCACCGACGACGACGAGCAGGTAGTGGGGCTCGACACCGAAGCGGTGCTGTCGACCACTGCCCAAGCCGGAGCGCGACACCGCACCGCGGATAGTTCCTCGGTCAGCGAGGGAACGGAATCTACTGGCCAGTCGGTTGCAGAGCTACTTGCCCGACTGCAGGCCGAGTCGGGTGGAACTGCTGGTCGGCGGCGTCGCCGCAGGGCTTGAGGCGATGCGGTACCTGGTTGCGGTGTTGTTGCGCTAAAATCTCGGTGCACGTCCGGTACCCGTGTCCTGGGACTGGAACGAAGACAAGACAACTAACCACGACAGTTATGGGGTCGTCTGCGTGATGCAGTTCGACGGTTTACGGCCGGCTCGGCTCAAAGTGGGTGTGATCTCGGCTGGCCGGGTCGGCACCGCTCTGGGTGTGGCGTTGGAGCGTGCTGATCACGTGGTAGTGGCATGTAGCGCCACCTCAGCCGGGGCTCGGCAACGAGCCAAGAAGTGGCTCCCCGACACCGTGGTGATGCCGCCGCTAGCGGTTGCTGCTAGTGCTGAACTGCTGATTTTGGCGGTCAGCGATACCGCACTGGCGGGTTTGGTGTCCGATCTAGCCGCTAATGCAGCGGTGCCGCCCGCCGCGATCGTGGCGCATACTTCGGGGGCCCATGGGGTCGGTGTGCTTGCCCCGCTGATCGAGCAGGGTTGCACCGCACTGGCGATCCACCCGGCGATGACTTTCACCGGGTCCGATGCGGACATCAACCGGTTGTCTGGCACGTGTTTTGGGGTCACGGCTACTGATGAGGTGGGGTGCGCCATCGCCCAATCATTGGTGCTAGAGATGGGTGGAGAACCGTTTCTGCTCGCCGAACAGGCGCGCCCCCTCTATCACGCTGCCCTTGCGCATGCCAGCAACCATTTAGTGACTCTGCTGGCGGACGCGCTGGAGGCCCTGCGAGCAGCGGGTGGAGACGAATTATTCGGTCACGAACCTGCCGGCGCATATCCGAGCGGGGCAGCCCGGATCGCTGAGCGCATTGTCGGCCCGCTTGCCCGGGCAGCGTTGGAAAACACCCTCAGCAGCGGGCAGGCCGCACTCTCTGGGCCGGTGGTGCGCGGTGATGCGGCCGTGGTGGGTGAGCACCTACGTGTCCTGGCCGAAGTTGATCCCAAACTGGCCCAGAGTTACCGCGCCAACGCTTTACGGACTGCGCAGCGAGCGAATGCCTGCGAACAGGTTGTTGAGGTGCTGTCACAGTGCTAAGCCAGAGACCGGCGGGGTTTGTCGCCGGTGAGCTCAATGTGTACGTGACACCGCGGAGCATGGCCGACGTTAGCCGCGCGCTCCGGCACACCGGTCGACGAGTGATGCTGGTGCCCACTATGGGGGCCCTGCATGCCGGGCACCTGGCCTTGGTCCGGGCTGCCAAACGCGTGCCCGGATCGGTTGTTGTGGTGTCGATTTTCGTCAACCCGCTGCAATTTGGAGCCGAGGAAGATCTCGACTCCTACCCACGCATGGTTGAGGACGATGTGTCGCTGCTTCGCGATGAGGGTGTCGAAGTGGTGTTCACGCCGTCGGCCGCTGCGATGTATCCCGACGGCCCTCGCACCGCCGTACACCCGGGGCCGCTCGGTTGCGAGTTGGAAGGTACCGCCCGGCCGAACCATTTCGCCGGGGTGTTGACCGTCGTGCTTAAGTTGCTGGCGATTGTTAGCCCGGACCGGGTCTTCTTCGGAGAGAAGGACTACCAGCAGTTGGTGTTGGTCCGGCAGATGGTGTCCGACCTCAATATCGACGTGCACGTAGTCGGTGTGCCGATCGCTCGGCAGGCCGACGGGCTGGCCATGTCGTCGCGTAACCGCTACCTTGACCCAGCTCAGCGCGACCTTGCCGTGGCGCTGTCCGCGGCCTTGCTGGCTGGAGCGCATGCCGCCCCGCATGGTGTGGCCGCCGCCCTATGTGCGGCCCGGGCGGTGTTAGCCGCGGTGCCTGCGATCGAACTCGACTACCTGCAGGTGCGTGATCCCCAGCTTGGGCCGCCGCCGCTGGAGGGGCCTGCTCGGATGCTGGTCGCTGGGTGGCTCGGCGGCACCAGACTGCTGGACAACGTCGCCATCACGTTAGGTCAAGAAAAAGCTCGCCTCGACACCATGACGGTCGGCTCGACCGACCACGCCGCTACGCCTCGGAGGAATTGATGCTACGGACAATGCTGAAGTCGAAGATCCACCGGGCCACTGTCACCCAAGCAAATCTGCACTATGTTGGCTCGGTAACCATCGATGCCGAATTGATGGAGGCCGCCGACATCCTCGAAGGTGAGCAAGTGACCATTGTCGATGTCGACAACGGTGCTCGGCTTGTCACCTATGCGATCGCCGGTGAGCGTGGTAGCCGAATAATCGGCATCAATGGTGCCGCCGCACATCTGGTTCACCCCGGTGATCTGGTTATCCTCATCGCCTATGGCACCATGACGGACGCGGAAGCGCGTGGCTACCAACCCCGGATTGTGTTCGTCGACGCCGACAACAATCCGGTTGACCTGAGTGCGGATCCAGCCTTCGCGCCAGCCGGGGCGGAGTTGATCTCTCCCCGGGTGAGTGTGGGGTAGCCGTGTTACTGGCGATCGACGTCCGCAACACCCATACCGTCGTCGGTTTGCTGACCGGAACGCAAGAGCACGCAAAAGTTGTGCAGCAGTGGCGGATACGCACCGAATCGGAAGCTACCGCCGATGAATTAGCCCTGACAATTGACGGGCTGATCGGAGACGATTCCGAGCGGCTCACCGGCACAGTCGCGCTGTCTACGGTTCCCTCGGTGCTGCACGAGGTGCGAATCATGCTGGAGCAGTACTGGCCATCGGTTCCTCATGTGCTGATCGAGCCCGGCGTACGCACCGGTATACCGCTGCTGGTAGACAACCCCAAAGAAGTTGGCGCTGACCGGATTGTTAACTGCCTGGCTGCCTTTCACAAATTCGGTACAGCAGCGATTGTCGTTGATTTCGGTTCATCGATCTGTGTGGATGTGGTTTCAGCCAAAGGCGAATTTCTCGGCGGCGCTATTGCGCCGGGCGTGCAGGTGGCCTCTGATGCCGCCGCAGCTAGGTCAGCCGCGCTACGTCGGGTCGAGATGGCCCGGCCCCGCTCGGTGGTGGGTAAAAACACTGTTGAATGTATGCAGTCCGGTGCGGTGTTCGGCTTCGCTGGGCTGGTTGATGGATTGGTCACCCGCATCCGGGCTGCGGTAACAGAAGTGGACGGCTTCGGCGGAGGCACCGTAGCGGTGGTGGCTACCGGCCATGCCGCGCCCTTGCTGGTACCTGAACTGCAGACTGTTGAACACTACGATCAGCATCTCACGCTGCATGGTCTTCGGCTGGTCTTCGAACGTAACCGGGACGGTCAACGGGGCCGGGTGAAGACGGCTCGTTAAGCTGGCAGCTCGTGACTGCGGCCGATAAAGAACTTCCTGAGCAATTCCGGATTCGCCGGGCTAAACGTGACCGCTTAATGGATGAGGGCCGCGAACCTTATCCGGTTGCCGTTGGGCGTACCCACACCTTGGCCGAGGTGCGCGCCGCATATCCGGATTTAGCGGTGGATTCTGCTACTGGCGACATTGTTAGCGTGGCTGGTCGGGCAGTGTTCATCCGAAACTCTGGCCGGCTGTGTTTTGTCACGCTGCAAGAGGGGGACGGTACTCAGCTGCAAGCGATGATTAGCCTTGCCAAGGTCGGTCAGCAGGCACTTGATCAGTGGAAGGCTGACGTCGATATTGGCGATATCGTCGCTGTGCGGGGTGAGGTTGTCAGTTCACGTCGTGGCGAGTTATCGGTACTCGCTGATTCATGGCAAATGGCGTCGAAATCTTTGCGGCCCCTGCCCGTCGCGCACAAAGAGATGAATGAAGAATCGCGGGTGCGCCAACGCTATGTTGATCTGATTGTTCGTCCTCAGGCGCGTACGGTAGCCCGGTTGCGAATAGCAGTGCTTCGTGCACTACGGTCAGGGTTGGAACGTCGTGGTTTTCTCGAAGTTGAAACGCCGATGTTGCAGACACTTGCCGGTGGTGCGGCGGCTAGACCTTTCATTACCCATTCCAATGCTCTAGACATCGACCTCTACTTAAGGATCGCACCGGAGTTGTTCCTTAAACGCTGTGTGGTTGGCGGGTTTGAGAAGGTTTTCGAAGTTAATCGAGTGTTCCGAAACGAGGGGATAGATTTCACGCATTCCCCGGAATTTTCCATGCTTGAGACCTACCAAGCCTATGGAACCTACGACGATTCCGCGGTAGTCACTCGAGAACTTATTCAAGAGATCGCCGACGAGGCGATCGGTACCAGGCAACTTCCGTTAGCCGACGGCAGTGTTTACGATATCGATGGAGAATGGCCGTCCATTCAAATGTATCCATCTCTATCTGTTGCTCTCGGTGAAGAAATTACTCCCGAGACATCGGTCCAACACCTCCGTGGTCTGGCCGATAAGCTGGGCCTCCAGCTTCCCGAGCACTCCGCTTCTTGCCATGGAAAGCTTGTTGAAGAACTCTGGGAGCACAAGGTAGGGAAAAGCTTAATCGCGCCCACATTTGTTAGAGATTTTCCGCATGAGACTACTCCTTTGACTCGTCAGCATCGCACAATCCCGGGGGTTACCGAGAAGTGGGATCTGTACGTTCGAGGAGTGGAACTGAGTACCGGATATTCCGAACTTATCGATCCGGTAGTGCAGCGTGAAAAATTTGAAGCGCAAGCCCGTGCCGCTGCCGCTGGCGACGATGAGGCGATGATACTTGACGAAGATTTTCTGGTAGCACTTGAGTGCGCGATGCCACCGTGCACTGGAACCGGAATGGGTATCGATCGGTTGTTGATGGTCTTGACTGGTCTGTCAATTAGAGAGACAGTTTTGTTCCCGATTGTTAAGCCGCACGGCAACTGAACTCCTACTGCGGTGAACTGAACTGCTGGCTTGTATAGTCTCGGATTGAATAAACGGGCCCGTTATGGCAGATTGTTCGAGCGGGGAGTTAAGCTAAACCGCCACATAAGTACACAAGAAGAAACGTGAGGACTAGCCAATGGCTAAAAAAGTCACCGTCACCTTGGTCGATGATTTCGACGGTGAGGGCGCTGCAGATGAAACGGTTGAATTTGGTCTCGATGGCGTGACGTATGAGATTGATCTTTCATCCAAAAATGCTGCGAAACTGCGCGACAACCTGAAGTCGTGGATGGAAGCTAGTCGCCGGGTTGGTGGTCGTCGCCGTGGCCGTTCTTCTGGCCCAGTGCGCAGTGGTCGCGGCGCGATTGACCGCGAACAGAGCGCCGCTATTCGGGAATGGGCGCGGCGCAATGGACACAATGTGTCGACACGTGGCCGTATTCCCGCTGAAATCATTGCCGCATTTCACGCTGCGAGTTAATCCCAGATATACATCGCCCACCCCGGACGGTTGCGGGTCGCTCCCGCAACCGTCCGGGGTGGGCTGTTGGGGGTTTTGTTACGGTTTTGCGCCGCAGGGGGGATTTGCCTTATGGCGTAACGACAACGGTAGGAACCCCGGCAAGCCGACCATTACAGTGGATGGCAGGTATGCGATCCATGCACCACCGACCTCGGTGGTGATGGAATGCCGATGGTGAGGAAGAGCAGGTAAACGCCGATGTTCGAAAGATTTACCGACCGGGCCCGCAGGGTAGTCGTCCTGGCGCAAGAAGAGGCCCGGATGCTCAATCACAACTACATCGGCACCGAGCACATCCTTCTGGGTTTAATCCATGAAGGTGAAGGGGTGGCGGCTAAGTCGCTGGAGTCGCTGGGCATCTCCTTGGAAGCGGTCCGCAGCCAGGTGGAAGAGATCATTGGCCAGGGCCAGCAGGCGCCGTCGGGGCATATCCCTTTTACGCCGCGCGCCAAAAAAGTGCTTGAACTCAGCCTGCGGGAAGCTTTGCAGCTTGGTCACAACTACATCGGTACTGAGCACATCTTGTTGGGTCTGATCCGCGAGGGTGAAGGCGTGGCGGCCCAAGTGCTCGTCAAACTTGGTGCGGAGCTGACTCGGGTACGTCAGCAGGTGATTCAGCTGTTGTCGGGTTATCAGGGCAAAGAAGCCGCTGAAGCCGGTACCGGTGGGCGGGGAGGAGAGTCTGGTACTCCTTCGACGTCATTGGTGCTCGATCAGTTCGGGCGAAATCTGACAGTAGCCGCCATGGAAGGCAAGCTCGATCCGGTCATTGGCCGGGAGAAAGAAATCGAGCGGGTGATGCAGGTACTTTCCCGACGCACCAAAAATAACCCGGTGCTAATCGGTGAGCCAGGTGTGGGCAAGACCGCCGTCGTCGAAGGCCTAGCGCAGGCCATTGTGCACGGTCGGGTGCCTGAGACATTGAAAGACAAGCAGCTCTACACACTGGACCTGGGCTCTCTAGTGGCGGGCAGCCGTTACCGCGGTGACTTCGAGGAACGGCTGAAGAAGGTACTCAAAGAGATCAATACGCGCGGCGACATCATTCTTTTCATCGATGAGCTGCACACCCTGGTGGGGGCCGGCGCCGCCGAAGGTGCCATTGATGCCGCATCGATCCTCAAACCCAAGTTGGCACGTGGCGAGTTACAAACGATCGGTGCCACCACGCTTGACGAGTACCGCAAGTACATCGAGAAAGACGCGGCGCTAGAACGGCGTTTTCAGCCGGTCCAAGTTGGGGAGCCGACGGTGGAGCACACCATCGAGATCCTCAAAGGTCTGCGGGATCGCTACGAGGCCCATCACCGAGTTTCTATCACCGACTCGGCCCTCACTGCGGCCGCCAACCTGGCCGACCGCTACATCAATGATCGGTTCTTGCCGGACAAGGCGATCGACTTGATCGATGAAGCGGGGGCTCGGATGCGGATCCGCCGGATGACTGCGCCGCCAGATCTCCGCGAGTTCGACGAGAAAATCGCAGACGCTCGTCGGGAGAAAGAGTCGGCGATCGACGCGCAGGATTTCGAAAAAGCGGCTCGGCTGCGTGACCACGAAAAGCAACTGGTTGCTCAACGTGCCGAGCGTGAAAAGCAGTGGCGTTCAGGCGATTTGGATGTGGTCGCCGAAGTTGACGATGAGCAGATCGCCGAAGTGTTGGGTAACTGGACCGGTATCCCGGTGTTCAAACTCACCGAGGCTGAGACCACGCGACTGCTACGCATGGAGGATGAGCTGCACAAGCGGATCATCGGTCAAGAGGATGCTGTACGTGCGGTCTCGAAGGCGATCCGCCGCACCCGGGCCGGTCTGAAAGACCCCAAGCGGCCATCGGGTTCATTCATCTTCGCCGGGCCATCCGGGGTGGGTAAGACCGAGTTGTCCAAGGCGTTGGCCAATTTCTTGTTCGGTGATGACGACGCGCTCATCCAGATCGACATGGGCGAGTTCCATGACCGTTTCACGGCGTCACGGCTGTTTGGTGCCCCACCGGGATACGTCGGTTATGAAGAAGGCGGCCAGCTCACCGAGAAGGTGCGGCGTAAGCCGTTCTCGGTGGTGCTTTTCGACGAAATCGAGAAGGCGCATCAGGAGATCTACAACAGCCTGCTGCAAGTGCTTGAAGAAGGCCGGCTCACCGATGGGCAAGGTCGCATGGTCGACTTCAAGAACACTGTGCTGATCTTTACCTCAAACCTGGGCACCTCCGACATCTCCAAAGCGGTTGGTCTGGGCTTCACCCAAGGCGGTAGCGGCAGCGACTACGAGCGGATGAAGCAGAAGGTTAACGATGAACTCAAGAAGCATTTTCGGCCGGAGTTCCTCAACCGTATCGACGAAGTCATT
>JAIENC010000195.1 GCA_019751635.1 Mycobacteriaceae bacterium | reverse complement strand
ACAAAGAATCTCCCTCCCAGTTCTAACGCTGAGCTGCGCCCCATCCTCAACGAGACTGCAGTGAATCATCCCCAATGCGATGCGCACCTTGTCCCCTATGACCGGTGCGCTTTAACTTTGAGCCTAGTACTCCATCTCGGCTTCCGGGGGGAAACTAGGATGAGGGGTGCCTAAGGTCCTAAGGAGTACATAAGGACCCGGCCGTCAACTCCCGATGGTCAGACCGACCTTCTGAAATTCCTTGAGATCGCAGTAACCGGCTTTGGCCATCGAACGGCGTAGCCCACCGACCAGGTTGAGTGAGCCGAAAGGATCATCTGACGGCCCGGTCAGGACTTGACTCAACGATGGCCGCTCTCCGATCGCAACCTGTAACAATGCTCCTCGCGGTAAGGACGGGTGCGCGGCGGCCGCCGGCCAGAACCACCCGGACCCCAGCGCTTCAGCCGACGCGGCTAATGCCGTACCTAACACGGCCGCATCGGCACCACACGCGATAGCTTTGGCGAGTTCCCCCGAGGTATGCAGATCCCCGTCGGCCAGCACATGCACGTAACGTCCGCCGGTCTCGTCGAGGTATTCCCGCCGAGCCGCAGCAGCGTCAGCGATCGCGGTAGCCATCGGAACGCTAATCCCCAGTACTTGGTCCGTGGTGGTCACACCCGCAGTGGCGCCATAGCCAACAATCACCCCAGCCGCACCGGTACGCATCAGATGCAAGGCGGTTCGGTGATCCAATACGCCGCCAGCCACCACCGGAATATCCAGTTCGGAGATGAATGTCTTCAGATTGAGCGGCTCACCGTTGCTGGCCACCCGCTCAGCGGAGACAATTGTGCCCTGAATCACGAGCAGGTCGATTCCCGCGGCAAGCAAGACTGGTGTTAATAGTTGAGCGTTCTGCGGGCTAACGCGCACTGCCGTAGTGACTCCGGCGTCACTGACCCGGGCTACCGCGGCACCGAGCAGGTCCGGATCCAACGGGGCTGCATGCAGCTGCTGGAGCAGCCGGATCGCCGCAGATGGTTCCGGCTCGTTGTCGGCGATCTCCACCAGCTGCGCGATCTTCGCCTCAACATCGGCATGGCGGCCAATCAGTCCCTCACCGTTGAGCACCCCCAGGCCGCCGAGCCGGCCCAGCGCGATAGCAAATTCAGGCGAAACCAAGGCATCGGTCGGATGCGCCACGATCGGAATCTCAAACCGATAGG
The DNA here is from genome assembly GCA_019751635.1 of Mycobacteriaceae bacterium. Taxonomy (GTDB): domain Bacteria; phylum Actinomycetota; class Actinomycetes; order Mycobacteriales; family Mycobacteriaceae; genus Mycobacterium. The sequence continues at coordinate 8,663 of JAIENC010000195.1, read as the reverse complement.
CGTCGAGCTGCCAGGCGGTAGACACATCTTGCGACGAGCGGGTACGCCGGGACGGCACAATACTGACGTCGTCCAGCTCGTAAGTACGTCGGGCGGTACGGCCCATCCCGATCTCAACCATGTCACGCATGACGCCAGTCCTTCATTGTTGACCAGTTCACCGTCAGTGCATGTGGTGATAGTTGGGCGATTCCACGGTCATCGCAACATCGTGCGGGTGGCTCTCCTTAAGACCGGCCGGCGTGATCCGGACAAACTGAGCCCGCTGCAGCGCCTCGACGGTGGGCGAACCGGTGTAACCCATGGCGGCACGCAAACCCCCGGTCAGCTGGTGAATCACTGACGATAGCGGGCCGCGGAACGGCACCCGCCCCTCAATACCTTCAGGCACCAATTTGTCTTCAGAAAGTGCGTCATCGGCAAAGTACCGATCTTTGGAGTACGACTTTGCTTCGCCACGGCCTTGCATTGCCCCCAGTGATCCCATGCCGCGATAGCTTTTGTACTGCTTGCCATTAACAAAGATCAGTTCACCGGGTGACTCAGCGGTACCGGCCAGCAGCGATCCCAGCATGGCTGTAGACGCACCCGCAGCCAGTGCCTTGGCGATATCACCGGAATACTGCAACCCGCCATCGGCGATGACCGGCACACCCGCTGGACCACATACCGCAACAGCCTCCAGGATTGCGGTGATCTGCGGCGCACCCACGCCAGCCACCACCCGGGTGGTACAAATTGACCCTGGTCCTACCCCAACCTTGACCGCGTCCGCACCCTCATCGACCAACGCCGCGGCCGCGGATCGGGTTGCGACATTACCGCCAACCACTTCGACGCGATCGCCAACGTCAGCTTTGAGCTTGCCAACCATGTCAAGTACCAAGCGATTGTGCGCGTGCGCGGTATCCACTACCAGGACGTCCACGCCGGCGTCGGTCAAAGTCATCGCCCGGATCCAGGCATCATTGCCGACACCGACGGCCGCCCCCACCAACAGCCGACCATCATGGTCTTTAGTCGCTAACGGATGCTGCTCGGTCTTGACGAAGTCCTTCACCGTGATCAGACCGGTCAGCTTGCCTCGACCGTCGACGATAGGCAGCTTCTCGATCTTGTTGCGCCGCAGCAACCCCAGCGCCGCATCCGCACTGACCCCCTCCCGGGCTGTGATCAGCGGAGCTTTGGTCATCACCTCGACGACATGCTTGGACTGGTCGACCTCGAAGCGCATATCCCGGTTAGTGATGATGCCGACCAGCGCACCAGCATCGTCAACCACCGGCAGGCCGGAAATCCGAAACCGCGCGCACAACGCGTCAACCTGGGCCAAGGTGTTGTCTGGTCGGCAGGTGACCGGATCGGTAACCATTCCCGCTTCCGAGCGTTTCACCGTCTCAACTTGGGCGGCCTGCTCAGACACCGACAGATTGCGGTGCAGCACCCCCATGCCGCCAGCCCGAGCCATCGCAATAGCCATCCGCGATTCGGTGACCGTGTCCATCGCTGAACTCACCAACGGGACCCGGAGTCTGATTTTCTTGGTGAGCTGGCTAGACGTATCAGCCGTAGCCGGTACTACATCGGAAGCCGCAGGCAGCAGCAGCACATCGTCAAAGGTCAGCCCCAGCATGGCCACCTTGTTCGGATCATCGCCACCAGTCGGCGGCGCATAGTCAGCTAGACCACCGACGCCGGGGAACGCACTAACCATCACGTCGGCGCGGCCTTCAAGGCCAGATATGCCACGAGACATCGGTGAACCCCTCCAGGCGGCTGGGAAGTGAGAAACCCATCTTATCGGGCCAGCGCCGATTGATGGCGACCCGCTACCATCGCTACTCGCCTATGCTGGCGCGAGCACTATCGGGCTGCGTACTCTAGATGCGTGCACGACCACCTCCCGCCAGGTTTGCCGCCCGATCCATTCGCCAATGATCCTTGCGATCCCTCAGCCGCTCTCGAGGCGATTGAGCCTGGGCAACCACTTGATCCACAAGAGCGGATGGCGGTGGAGGCTGACCTAGCCGACTTGGCCGTATACGAAACCCTGTTGGCGCATAAAGGCATTCGCGGCCTTGTGGTGTGCTGTGACGACTGCCAGCAAGATCACTACCACGATTGGGATATGTTGCGGTCCAATCTGCTGCAATTGCTCATCGACGGCACTATCCGGCCGCACGAACCCGCCTATGACCCAGCACCGGAGTCCTACGTCACCTGGGATTACTGCCGCGGATACGCAGACGCGTCGCTCAACGAAGCGACCTCAGACGCCGAGCCTTTTCGCAACCGCCACTGAGCCAGTGGGTTAAGGCTTGGGCGGCGAGCTAGGCACCAACGTCGCATTCGGGTCACGGGTGGCAACCCTGGTGTTCAGCAGATTCATTTCATCGATCAAGTCCTGCTTGCGGGTACCGTCGTTGACGGTCTGCACCGTAGTGCTAACCGCCGCTAGTTTGTCCTGAGCCTGGTCCCATTGGCCTTGGGCAATCATTTGTTGCACCTGGGCGAGTTCGGCTTTGGCCGACAACACAATCTGGTCGTCAGTTACCCGCGACTTATGGAACAACATGGCATGCACGCTGTAGAGCGCATCGCCCGGACGGGCATCAACTACCACAGCGCCCAAGCCGCTGAAGCACAATAAGGCCGCCGCTACCGAGCCAATCACCGTGAATCGGCGACGAGCCCGTTGGCGAGCGACCACGCCGCTGCGCACCGCTTCGACCGCCTCCTCCTCCGCGACCAGTGCGCTGGCCGGCGGCCATCTCAACTCGTCCCGCCATTCCTCAAGCAGAGCCGCCAACGCTTGATCGTCAGAATTATCAAAACCCGTCGGCAGACGTTCAGCGAGTGCGTCGAGGAATTTGTCCGTGTGGAGCACGCTGTCACCGCCCCACTGATCCGCCGGTACTCGACCCCAATCAGGCATAGTCTCGTCCTGCCGCCACGATCGCTGATTTCAGTCGGGCCAGCGCACGATGCTGAGCCACTCGGACTGCCCCCGTGGTGGCGCCGATGGCGGCAGCAGTCTCTTCGGCGCTAAGCCCAACGACCACCCGCAAGATGAGAATTTCTCGTTGCTTGGCAGGCAAGACCTCGAGCAGTTCTTTCATCCGGCTCACCGAATCAGCTTCAATGGCCAGCTGCTCAGGTCCCGCTTCAGCCGATAACCGATCCGGAACACAATCAGCCGAGTAAGCCAGATCACGCCCGGCAGCCCGATGCGCGTCAGCAACTTTGTGGGCGGCAATGCCGTACAGGAAAGCCAGGAACGGGCGGCCCCGATCCCGGTAACGCGGCAGTGCCATCATGGTCGCCAAGCACACCTCCTGCGCCACATCGTCGGCGGAAAACCCACCTCGCACTGCGGTACCAACTCGGGCCCGGCAATAGCGAACCACGATCGGCCGGATGGTCTCCAGCACTTCCCGAACCGCGTTGCGATCTCCTGCCACGGCCTGGGCAACCACAGCGTCAAGACGTTCTCCTGGCATTGTCATCGACGGCGGTCTCTCCAACGTTACGAACCGGATACATCCCGGCGTTATGACCTACCTAGACAGTAAGGGTCGAGACGCCTTTCAGCCGTGATGCCAGCGTCCACCGGCGTGCCGCACGCGCTCCGCGCACACCTCGCGGAGGTCCCGCAGTTCTGCTGTCGTGTGCTGGACGCTTCCGAGATCACTCAGCAGACATGCCAGTGCCCAGCGCAACGGCGTAAGCCCTAACCGATCGGTGGCGCAGAACGCCGCCTCACCGACGGCACGAGCCCGCTCCACGGCCCCCGCACTACACAACGCAGCGGCCAACACCACGTCGCTCTTGACCAGATGGCGCGCCGAACCGGGCAGTGTCGCCCGAGCCAGCTCAACAGCTTGCTCGGCGCAGCGGACCGCGACAGCACCCTCACCCACCGCCATGGCCAGCTCAGCCCCAACCCACTGCCGGCGCACCGCGACCCGCGGCACCACAGTTGCCGACACCGGCCCGATCAGCAGGTCGACGCGCGTCAGTAACGTCGCCGCCGCCGCAAACCTTCCCATCCCCAACGCATCAGCGGCCAACCCGATCAGCGCATCACTGCAGGCTTCGGGATCGGTATCGGCCACCGCTAACGCACGACCATCCCAACCACGCGCCAACGCATGCCAACCAAGTTGCCGGAGAAACGAGCCGTACGCGCTAAGTCCTAGCGACGCCAGCCGGCCAGTCGGTGCACTGCGCCGTAACGCCGCCAAGTCGTTGTATGCACTGGCATAACGGCCTTGCCCACCCGCGGCAACGGCCCGCAGCCAGAATTGGCGGGGCGTGTTGGCGCCCGGCAGCGGCCAAGCGCCGGGTTTCTCACCGAACGCCGCGGCATGCAGCGTTATCTCAATCACATTTTCGATTGTCGAGATCCTCACAGCTGTTTCACACGCACGGCAACCGACCGGGCCAGTAAAGAGTTTGTAGTATTTGCGTTACCTCGATATTAACCGCACACACCTCCCGAAATAATTCCTACCACCCACTTCTCGGCCTTGACCTGGTGAATTTCGGCATTAATTGAGTTTAGAGCACCGAAGTGCGCGCATTGCAGACAGCACCTAGATGAACTCGGGGTAAATTCTTTCGGATAAACGATTATTTCAACAGCACCACCTCTTATCAATTTGATTTCTCCCGTACCCCTTACCGTTATCTTTTATCGTGATCGCATAGACGGCAGCCAGCGCCGGTTACCGCGTGGATCAGTTGTACACGGAGGGACACGGAGGGGTCGAAAATGGCACAGCTGGAACACCTGCCCGGGCCGAACGCCGACTTGTGGGATTGGCAGCTCAAGAGTTTATGCCGGGGCGTTGATTCGTCGGTCTTTTTCCATCCCGACGGAGAGCGCGGCCGGGCTCGGATGCAACGCGAACAACACGCCAAAGAGATGTGTCACCGATGCCCCGTGATCGAGCAGTGCCGATCGCATGCGCTGGAGGTTGGCGAACCGTACGGCATCTGGGGCGGGTTATCCGAAACCGAGCGTGACTTACTCCTCAAGCGCGAGTTCAGCCGCACGCGCACCATTTGCCGTAGCGCCTAGACCGGTCGCCAACGCGACGAAGCCAGACACAGCGGCGCCCCCGAGGCCACGGCCTCGGGGGCGCCGGCTTGGGTTGCCCCTAGTGAGCGTGGCCGTGATGATCGGGCTGATCGGCCTTTTCCAGCTTATCCACCACTGCGGTCTCGGTGGTCAGCACCATCCGCGCTACCGAGGCAGCATTGAGCACAGCAGACCGAGTGACTTTGACTGGATCGACAACACCGTCTGAGAGCAGGTCGCCATAGTCCAGAGTGGCAGCGTTGAGACCATGCCCGGCAGGTAGCTCACTAACCTTATTGACCACAACTGAGCCGTCCAGCCCGGCGTTGGTGGCGATCCAATACAGCGGTGCGCTGAGCGCCCCGGCAAACACGTCGACGCCTAGCGCTTCGTCGCCAGTGAGCGTGTCGCGTAGCGCGGTAAGTGCCTTGCCGGCCTGGAGCAGCGCTACACCGCCGCCGGGGATGATGCCCTCTTCAACCGCGGCCTTGGCTGCGGCGACCGCATCTTCGACGCTTTCTTTTCGTTCCTTGAGCGCGGTCTCCGTAGCAGCCCCCACCTTGATCACGGCAACCCCACCGGACAGCTTGGCCAGACGCTCTTCGAGTTTTTCCCGGTCCCAGTCCGAGTCAGTACCCTCAATCTCCGAGCGCAGCTGCGCGACGCGAGCAGCCACAGCATCGGCGGAGCCGCCACCATCAACGAGGATGGTGTCGTCCTTGCTGACCACCACACGACGTGCCGTGCCGAGCACGTCAAGCCCGGCTTCACGCAGCAGCAGACCAACATCGGGGTTGACTACCTGACCGCCAGTTACTACTGCAAGGTCGTCGAGGAACGCTTTGCGGCGGTCCCCAAAGTAGGGCGCCTTCACCGCAACAGCCTTAAGCGTTTTACGAATGGCGTTGACCACCAAGGTTGCTAACGCTTCGCCCTCAACATCTTCAGCGATGATCAGCAGCGGCTTGCCTGATTCGGCCACTTTTTCCAACAGCGGCAGCAAGTCAGGTAGCGAACTGATCTTGTCGCGGTGCAGCAAGATCAGCGCGTCGTCGAGTACGGCCTGCTGGGCATCGAAGTCGGTGACAAAGTACGCCGATAAGTAGCCCTTATCGAAGCCGACGCCCTCAGTGAATTCCACCTCGGTGGTCAGCGTGGAAGATTCCTCGACGCTGACCACTCCGTCGTGACCAACCTTGATCATCGCTTCGCCAACCAGGTCGCCAATGTGCTGGTCGCGTGAGGATACCGTCGCGACCTGAGCAATCGCCGTCTGTCCGGAGACTGGGGTGGCCGACGCCAGCAGCGCCTGCGAGACCGCGTCGGCGGCCTTACCGATACCTTGACCCAGGGCAATGGGGTTAGCACCGGCTGCAACGTTGCGCAGACCCGCCTTGATCAGTGCCTGCGCGAGGACTGTCGCTGTCGTCGTGCCATCACCAGCGATGTCGTTAGTCTTGGTGGCGACCGATTTCACCAGCTGAGCACCGAGGTTCTCGAATGGGTCTTGCAGGTCGATCTCGCGAGCAACGGTGACACCGTCATTGGTCACGGTGGGCCCCCCAAAGGCCTTGGCGAGCACCACATGCCGGCCCCGCGGGCCCAGGGTGACCCGCACCGCGTCGGCTAGCTTGTTGATGCCGCTCTCAATGGCGCGACGCGCAGTTTCGTCGTATTCGATCAGCTTGCTCATAGCTCTCCTTCACGCCCGGGGGGATTCCCCTACGCATACCGCCCCGGAAATCACCCGCAGACATGCGGGGTGATCGCCGGGGCGGAACGCAGCTTTTACTTGGAAACGATAGCCAGCACGTCGCGTGCTGACAGGATCAAGTACTCGTCACCTTGGTACTTGATTTCGGTGCCGCCGTACTTGCTGTAGATAACCGTGTCACCCTCGGAGACATCCAGCGGAATGCGCTTTGCACCATCTTCGTCCCACCGGCCGGGGCCGACTGCGACGACAGTACCTTCCTGCGGCTTCTCTTTGGCAGTGTCAGGAATGACCAGACCGGACGCGGTCGTGGTCTCGGCCTCGTTGGCCTGCACGAGAATCTTGTCCTCGAGTGGCTTGATGTTCACCTTCGCCACGATTGGAGCCCTCCAGTTAATTGGCCGGGGTCCGGGACCGTTGCCCCGAACCGTCCGGATTATCCGATGATTCGGCGTCCGTCCATGCCCCCGCATCGTCGTCGCGGGTGCCGACACAAGGGCTTGTCCGAGCGCCACCTAGCACTCTATACATGAGAGTGCTAGCACTCAAGGCTGGGTTGCTGCTTAGTTTCTTTTTTCCGCAATAGGCAGACCCGGGTCGCTAGACACATCCAGCGGTGACGGCGGCAGCCCCGCAGCGACCAAGTGCGCGGCGAACGCGGCAATCATCGCGCCATTGTCGGTGCAGAGCCGTGGCCGAGGAATTCGCAAGGTTAATCCCGCCGCGGCGCACCGCTGCACAGCTAGCTCCCGCAGCCGCGAGTTCGCCGCGACTCCCCCAGCGATCAGCAAGGTAGAGACGCCCAGATCGGTAGCGGCGCGTACCGCCTTCAGCGTCAACACATCAGCGACCGCCTCTTGAAAAGCCGCGGCGATATTAGGCTTTGACAAGCCAGTGGGGTCCGGGCAGCTTTCCAGATACCGCGCTACGGCGGTCTTAAGCCCAGAGAAGCTGAAGTTGTAGGGGGCATCGGCTGGTCCGGTCATGCCACGCGGAAAAACCATGACATTCCGCTCCCCGGTACGCGCCAATTCATCAAGCACTCGGCCGCCGGGATAGCCCAATCCCAGCAGCCGCGCCACCTTGTCGTACGCCTCACCGGCCGCATCATCTACCGTGCTGCCCAACTCGATGATCGGCTCACCCAGCGAACGCACATGCAACAGATGGGTGTGCCCTCCCGAGACCAGCAGCGCCACACACTCCGGCAACGGTCCGTGGTCATACACATCGGCAGCCAGGTGCCCGCCAAGATGGTTCACCGCATAGAACGGCACCCCCCAGGCCGCTGAATAGGCTTTGGCCGCGGCCACGCCCACCACCAAGGCACCAGCTAGACCAGGCCCAATTGTGGCAGCGACCACGTCGGGTTTGGCCGGATGCCGCAGCCCGGCCGCCGCAAGCGCACGGCGCATGGTCGGCCCCAGCGCCTCCAGGTGCGCCCGCGAGGCAACCTCAGGAACGACGCCACCGAACCGAGTATGCTCGTCGACGCTGGAGGCCACCTCGTCAGCCAGCAAGGTCAGCGTGCCATCTGCGTTGAGCCGGGCGATACCGACACCGGTTTCATCGCAAGACGTTTCGATCGCCAGGACAATCATCTCGGTCATCAACGCGCTTCCCGTCGCATGGTGTAGGCATCCGCTCCGCTGGCTCGGTAGTACCGGCGGCGCAGGCCGACCTCGACGAATCCCAGACTGCGGTAAAGGGCGATCGCCTTGGTGTTATCGGAACGGACCTCTAGGTAGACGACGCCACCAGCAGCGAAGTTGAGCAGCTCCTCGAGTAGCCGCCGACCGATGCCTCGCCCCTGATAAGCCGGATCGATACCGATGGTGTGCACCTCGTATTCGAAAGGCGGAGTCC
>JAIENC010000264.1 GCA_019751635.1 Mycobacteriaceae bacterium | reverse complement strand
GCAGACGTATCCGGCGGCACCGACCCCGAGAATGAACATGGCAATCTGAAAAGCTAGTGATGCGCCGGGTGCACACGCCTCCATGACTAGCGCAAAAAAGAGGCAGAAGGTGAGTCCGGCGACAATGATGCCTAGCACCAGCCGCATCAACTCCACCTGGCGGGCCTGACGGGCAATAACCTGTTGCAGCTCGGTATCCACCGAACTGCCGGTAAGCGGAGCCGCCCGCCCGTCTATCCCGGCCTGCGTCGCAAGACTCTGCAGCAGCTTGGTATCGGCGGTGTAGGCCGCGGCTGCCGGGCCTTTCCACTGCTCAGTGTCTGGCAAAGCCAATTCCAATGCGTCATAGGCTTGGCCAAACCCTTGCCTGCTGAGTTCTAATTTGTCACCTTGATTCGGTGCTTCGAACCCAAAAAACGGCACTACCAGCCATTCAACAATGCTTATTGCCGTGTTAAGAATAATGAGTGGCGAGGAAAAGTAACCTTGAATCGGATTTTTTTTCACTTCGTGGAAAACAAGTTGTTCTTCGACGTTTTCTGCTGCATTCGACAGCGGCTGATAACCGGTTGGCGTTCTGCCAACCAACTCAATACCAGCCTCCGGAGCTTTCATGGCGTAGCAGCTGCCGAGCCAGTTGAGGCCACCCGCCTGCCCAGCGATCAGCGTTCCCTGTCCCAGCACGGCGGCAACATCGAGCGCGGTAGGAACAGACCAACCACCCGAGGCGGCATTCACCCCGACATTAAAGCCGCCACCAAATAATGCCGTTACCGCCAAGAACAACTCCACAGAAATTGAACCTTTCCGGCTTAATGACACATCAATTCAGCCGAACCAGGTTGCCGAAATGCAGCAAAACAGATCGCCAATAACCGGCGTTAATAAATCTGCGCAGTGTTGCTACCTGGCAACTACAAACGAGTGCCTAAAGAATAGCAAAGAAAAAAACCGCTTGCAATTTCGTTTCAGCCGCCACCGCCACAGCCGGGCCACCGCTTAGCAACAGCTAGGAGGCGCTAGAACCGAGCTGTTCGGCGCGCTGAGTGAGATTCTGCGCAAGGTGATCTAACACACTCTCGGCCAACATTTTCACCATCGGCGCCGGCATCGGCATCGCCGTCTCAATGTCGAGGTCCACCGTCAACAACACGTTCGAGCCGCTTTCCACCACGCTAAACAACTGCTCTTGTTTGGTGAACAGTTCACCCTGCTGCATGACGGTCTGAATTTGGTTACCGCTCGGGTAATACACGGCCTGGATGTAGGTAGCTTCGATACCTTGCACAACGGTGTCCAGCCGCAGCTGGCTCGGGCGGCCATCGTCATAACGGGCCAGCACCCAGGTGCCTTTAATGCCTTCATTCCACTGCGGATACGACTCGAAGTCGGCGACAATGCCTAAAATTGAGGCCGCGTCGGCAGCGATCTCCACGGTTTTGCTCACGCTTGGCATTGGCCCAGCATATCGGCTCGGCAGTGGTGGGCCGGCAGTGGTCCACCGGCTGTGAGTTACGCCTGGGCCGCGACGACGCCCCCGATGGGTGCGGGCTCCCCGGCGCCGAGCACCGGTATCGCCGGCGCAGCCGGCTGCGGCGCCGCCGGAGTGGGTTGTTGGACTTGCCCTTCTGCCGAATCGGCCTCGTGACCTTGGCCCAGCCGGCGCGGGCTAGGCCGTTGCAAGGCGTGGGGTGAGCTCACCCGACGCTGGTCAAGCCCGGTGATCACGGGTGTCGCCGCAAATGCGCTTACGGGAAGGCGTTGGCGCGAACCGGTTGCCGCATCGGCTTCGTTAGCGCTTGCCGCTGCGGCCGACTGTGCGTCGAGCAGGTCGGTAAAGCCGGGCAGGGCAGTGGCTGGTGCCGCGGTGCGCGTCGGACCAATCGCTACACCTGTTGACTGATGTTTATGCCAATCATTGATAACCCACCGATAATAGTCACCGATGACGTTATTGATGCGATTTTTTGTTTTAGTTCCCCGGATCCCCAGATTCGTGATCACGTCAATAACATTTCCGGCCATCCCGAGGAGACTGGCCTGGATAAACCGAACCAACGCCCATCCCATGGCCTCTGCCTTTTTATATAAAACCAAATTTGTATACGATTCCCTTCGTATTCGCACATACGCAGTCAGCATTACGCTAGCTACCGCGATCGCCCCGGTTACCGCGAGCCGAACAGCGGCCAGTTGCCGGCGGGCTGCTTCAACCTCGTCGCCCTGTTCGTGCAACAAAGCCACTACTCTACTGTCCGCGTCCACCATTTTATTCACGCGGCTCTGCTGATATGCGTTGTGCGTTTGATAGTTGTCCGCAGCCTCCCCGGACCAGCGGTCCGGATCCGGGTTAGCGTGACCCAGTAAAGTGGAGATGCCGGTCAGGAATCTTTTCTGCCCCTCAACAAATTCCCTAGCTCCAGAATTCGTTTGGCCCATACCATTCAGATACTCCACCGGAACAAAGAACAAAAACAGTGCGGCTTTAAGTGCGCCAAACCAAAACACTATCTCTTGATCAACGATTCCAGCCGAGTGTGTCGCTGCATTGTAGGCAGATTCACCGAAGTCATCCACGCCTTTGACTTCTTTGCTAGCAATTGACTCAAGCGCGGCACCGGGGTTAGTAATATGATTGCTTGCCACTTCGCCAGCCAGCACTGTGGAGGCCGCAGCGGCATTCTGGATCCGTCTGTTCTCGCTGTCAATTTCCCGGCCAGAACTTAACCACGGCAAGACCGCGTTCTCGGCGATAACCCCGAACAGGTAAAGCCGTTGCGCATTGGCCGCTGTAAAGATTGGGGCCACAATCTCCTCCTCATACCGACACGCGTTGGCCAACGTTGCACGCGATCTGGCCGAAGCCGGGCAAACAACCGGAATGGAGTTTTGTCTCTAGTCCCGGCGCACGTCACGGCTGCTGTTACAGCTTACCCGGGATGTCGAGATGTACTTAATATTTTCCGGCCAGGGACCGTGAGCTAACTCACGCACGCGGTGGCCAGCAACGCCCTAATCGCCGTGGGGATGGGTACCGCCCGGCGACTCACCCGATCGATGTAAACGTGCACCCAATGCCCGACTGCGGTGATCGGCTCCAGCGCCTCAACTGCGCTATCGCCGGCCCGGAAAACTCCGAGCCGATAGGTGACGCTGCTGCGCCCCAGCCGGGTCACCGCAAGACCTACCACAAGTTGGTCCGGAAAATGCAGTTCATGCAGGTAGCGGCAGCCTGATTCGGCGACAATACCCAACTCCGGTGTGCTCATCGGGTCAACGCCAGCCCGGGTGTTAATCCAGGCGTTGATCGCGGTATCAAAAAGCTGGTAGTAGACCGCGTTGTTGAGGTGGCCAAACATATCGTTGTCGGCCCAGCGGGTGAGCACCGGCCAACACACCGGAAAGTCGGCGGCGGTCAGGCCATCGGGGACCGACGGAAGACCGGTCACCGTTGTGTTCCTAGCCGGCCGGCAGCCTCGAACAGCACCGCGGCATTGAGATAGCCGGTGGGATCGAGAGCCGATTTGATGGTCCGCATCGCGGCGATGTCCGCGGGCTCCCGCGACATCTCCAGGTATGCCCGCTTGCGGCTGCCCACACCATGTTCGGAGCTGACATTTCCACCGCATTCGGCGATCAGATCCATCATCGCCGAGTACACCTCCGGTTCGCGGTCCAGCGCGCAGCGCAAGATATTGAGGTGCAGGTTGCCCTCGCCGATGTGGCCAAACAGCACCGGTAACGCTTCGGGAGCGTGTAGCGCGATCACGGTGGCCGCGTCTCGGGCAAAGCCGCGGATCGCCGGCAAGGGCAGCGACACGTCGAACTTAAGCGGCGGCCCATACGTGCCGAGCACCTCGGCGATGGATTCGCGAACCCGCCACAACCGCTGCCGCGTGCCAACGTCTACCCCGACGGCGGGCTCTGCGCACATTCTGGCCGAGCTGAGCGCTTCGGCAAGGCGGTCGGTTTGCTCATCGTCGGCGGCTAGCTCCACCAGCAGCAGCCAATCTCCCGCGACAGGAGCAGCCATCCCAAGGTGGGCATGGGTTTCGGCGTTGACTCGGCTATCGATGAGTTCCAGCGCGGCGATTCCGTCCAGATCGCGAAAGATCCGGCTGGCCTCAATCAGTGCGTCCAGGTCAGCGAACCCACATAGCGCTGTCACCCGGTGTGTCGGCGTGGGGTGTAACCGCAGATCTAGTGCGGTAATGACGCCAAGGGTGCCTTCAGCACCGACGAATAACGCCGGCAGGTCGTAGCCGGTGTTATCGTGGCGCACCCGGCTCCGGCGCCGCAGCACCGTGCCGTCGGGTAAGGCGACCTCCAGTCCCACCACCTGCTCGCCCATGTCGCCGTAGCGGACCGTGCGCAAGCCGCCCGCGTTCGTCGAGGCCATGCCGCCAACAGTTGCGGTGTCACGAGCCGCTAAGTCCACGCCGAAAAGCAGGCCGGCCGCGGCGGCGGTGTGCTGCACTGCAGCCAGCGTGGCACCGGCAGCGACGGTGATCCGGCGCTCGGCGGTGTCCACTTCGCCGATGCCGCGGAGTCGTTCGGTGGACAGCAGCACGTCATCGTGCTCCGGAACGGTGCCCGCCACCAGCGAGGTGCAGCCCCCTTGAATGGTGACGTGCGTACCGGACTCGCGACACGCCCGCAGCACCTCAGCGACTTGGTCGGTCGACGCCGGCCGCACCAACGCCCTGGCCTGGCCCCGGTAGCGGCCGGTGTGATCGACACTGCGGCCGGCCAACACATCAGGGTCGGTGATGAGATGGCCCGGCCCTACCACCGCCGCCAGGGTTTGCAGAACACCCATAGCTTGTGGTCTATCACAGGAATTGACCAAAGAGCCGGCTCTGGGTTGATACCGTGGTTTCGCGCCACAGGGAGGAGGGGCGATGCCGAGTGTGAGCGTGGCCTCGAACGCCTTGGCTGTGGCCGCCGCAGACCTGGCCGAAATCGGTTCGGCGGTCGCTGCCCACACCACAATCGCCACAGACTGCACCGCCGGCTTGGCGGCAGCGGCTGCTGATGAGATCTCCCTGGCCGCCGCGGACCTCTTTCGCACCTACGCCCAGGGCTATCACGCGCTCCTCGCGCAAGCCGCCGAGTTTCAGGACACGTTCGTCCAGACCTTGACCGCCGCTGGCGCCGCCTACGCGGAAGCCGAGGCCGCCAGCGCTGCCGCACTATCCGGCGGGTTGACCAGTACGACGCCGGTATCGCTACCGTCGGCATTAACCGAACCGGTGACCGCATTAATCATGGGCGGCGTGGGCAACCCCGACCCTATCCCGCTCTACATCAGCGCCGTTCAAAACCGCTACATCCAGCCCCTCTACGCGACGGCCCACCCGCTAGGACTATGGACTCCGCAACAGTTTTGGCCGACTCCGGGTGCCGACGCCATGACCTTCGGCCAATCCGTAAGCCAGGGTTTGACCCTGCTCGACGCCGGGATCAAAGCGCAACTTGCCGCCGGCAATAGCGTCGTCGTTTTCGGCTATTCAGAGAGCGCCACCATAGCCAGCCTGCACATGCAGGCCCTCAGCGCATTGCCGGTGGAGCTACGACCCGATCCCAGCCAACTCTCTTTTGTGCTAATCGGCAATCCCAGCAACCCCAACGGAGGCCTCCTCGCCCGCTTCCCTGGCCTCTACATTCCGATTCTGGATGTGCCCTTTACCGGTGCGACTCCAGCGAACACGCCCTACCCAACCTCCATGTACACCATCCAATACGACGGTCTGGTCGATGCACCGCGATACCCGCTCAACATCTTGGCGGATGCCAATGCCTTTATGGGTTTCTGGACCGGTGTGCACGCCGAGTATCCGTGGCTTGACCCCAGCCAGCTCGCCAATGCCCACCTGCTGCCAACCTCCCCGGGCTACACCGGTAACACCCAGTACTACCTGCTCTTGCACCAGGACCTCCCATTGCTGAGCCCGATCCGTACCCATCTCCCCTATGTCGGGAATGCACTGGCTGAACTGGTCCAACCGGACCTACGGGTGCTGGTCGATTTGGGTTACGGCAACCGCGGCATGGAGTACGCCGACATCTCGACCCCGGCTAGCCTTATCCAGGTGGTTAACCCCGTCACCGTCAGTGCATATCTGGCCAAAGGCGCCGTACAGGGCTCCGTTGCCGCCCTGGTTGAACTGGGAGTGTTGCCAACGTCGGCGTTGCCTACCACCTATCCCTATGTGCCGACGTTGAGCCCTGGCCTGTCTTTTAATCTGCCGCAATCCAGCGTGACGGGGATCTCCCTGCTCACCGGCGCTATCGGAACAGCAGAGAACGCCCTAGGCTTAATTCCACCCTGGGATTATTTCGCCTGACATAACGGGCTGCGGATGCCAGAGAGGATCGGGCGATGCCGAATATGATCGCGGCCCCGGACATCATGGCGATGGCAACCGCGCAGCTCACCAACATCGGTTCGGCGATCAGCCAAGCCCAGGTGGACGTCCTTGCCCGGACCACAGCGCTGCCCTCGGCCGCAGCCGACGAGGTGTCCGCGGCGGCGGCGCTGCTCTTTGACGGCTACGCCCAGCGTTATCACATGCTCCTGGACCACGTGGAAGCGTTTCATGACGTCTTCGTGCAGGCGTTGGCGGCTGCTGCCGCCGCCTACACCCACACCGAGGCCACCAACACTGCCGGCTTGGCGCCCGACGACTTGTCATCAACCTCAGACCAGCGCACGGCGTTAATCATGGGTTACACCGGGATCGCGACGCCGTTTCCCCGCTATCTGACCAACATCCAGAACAGCTATATCCGACGCTTCTTCCCCGATGCCCAACCGATGGGCGTATTCACTCCCGAGCAGTTTTGGCCCGTTACCCCTAATCTCGGCAACCACTTAACCTTCGATCAATCTGTCTCGATTGGCGTTACGCAACTCGATGCAGCGATCCGACAACAACTCACCGCCGGGCATGACACCGTTGTTTTCGGCTATTCGCAGAGCTCCACAGTAGCCACCGCGGAAATAATTGCCTTGAGCGCGCTACCCGTTGACCTGCGGCCCGATCCCAGCCAGCTCACTTTCATCTTGACAGGTAATCCCAATAATCCCAATGGGGGTCTGCTCACCCGGTTTCCCGATTTCTACCTTCCTTTTCTGAACGTGCACTTCAGTGGTGCCACTCCCGCAGATTCTCCGTATCCGACGTATATTTACACTGCCCAATACGACGGGATTGCACACACTCCGCAATATCCACTCAATGTGGTATCAGATCTCAACGCTTTCATGGGCTATTTTACCGTGCATAATACTCATCCATTTCTCACGCCCGAACAAGTTGCCCATGCAGAGCTTTTACCAACCTCGCCTGGCTATACCGGAAATACCCAGTACTACATGCTGCTCACCCATGATTTACCGTTGCTGGCCCCTATCCGCGCTATCCCTTTTGCAGGCAGACCACTAGCCGATCTCATCCAACCGAGCCTGCGGGTAATCGTCGATTTAGGTTACGGAAGCCTAGGGCCGGGGTACGACTACGCCGATATTGCCACCCCAGCAAGTTTTGTCCAGCAGATCAACCTGCAAGCCGTCCACGACGCTTTAACTTTAGGAGCCGTGCAAGGTCAACAGGCCGCCCTGGTGGACCTGGGCCTGCTACCGCCATCAGCTTTGCCGACGAGCTACCCTTACCTACCCTCTACAAACCCTGGTCTTTCATACAGTTCAGGCCAATCACCTCGCACGGCGCTTTCTCAACTGAGCGGCCAGCTCGGCTCGATATTGAGCTATATTCCGACGTTTGCCTAGACCCGCTGCAGATCCAGCCCACCCGGTTGGGTCCCCACGCCTAGGGGGGACTGTGCACGAATCGACTCGTCCCGGATAAGGCCGCGCAACAAGGCGGTGCTGAATTCAGCAGCAATTTCTTGAGCCGTGCGCCGCCCACTGGGCCGCAGCCAACGATAACTCCCCAACGTCATGCCGATGTAGCCCAACGCCAGCACGTGCGAGTCACATTCATAAAATTCGCCGCTGGCGATTCCACGATCAATCAAGCCGTGCACATGTTCGTACACCTGACTCTCTTTTTCCCGGATATCAGCAACTTGGTCCTCGGTAAACCATTCAGTGATGTAGGGCTGCTCTTGGAAATACACCGCGGCCCGCTCGGGATTGCAGGCAATTCCGGTGAGCAGCCGTACGGTGTACTGGTACAGCGCTTCGCGGGCAGTCCAGGACGGATCGTCATGGACAGCCGCCAGGGTGCCCTCCGCCGCTCGACGATACACATCGAATAGGATCAGCGATTTGCTGGCGTAGTAGTGGTAAACCGTTGCCTTATTTAGGCCGACCACATCGGCGATGTCGTCCATCCGAGTGCCGTGGTAGCCGCGGGCGGCGAATAACTTGGTGGCAACAGCCAGCAACTCCTCTCGGCGGGAAAGCACGGTTTCAGAGGGCATGTCTACTCGCAATCGTTGCTGTCGGCTGGGCGTGGCAAGATGCCCCTACCAATCAACTGGTTGGTCCAGTCTAAGCAACGGCAACATTCCTACCGCCCGACCCGCTGCGCCCGGCTATGCCGCGCTGGCGATCGTCACTAGAATCCCCTCGCATGGATCCAAGTCCGGACTACGACGTCAGCGACGAACTCGAGTATTTCTTGAACTACGCGATGTGGGGCCTGCGAGGCGTCGCGGATGGCAACGGCTATCCGCCGCAGGCATACCCGCCGGTCTAAGCCGTCATCACCACCCGAACCGCTAAAGCGCCTTAAGCTCTTCGGCCATTTCCGATACGGATTTTTTGGCGTCACCAAACAGCATGGTTGTGCCTTCGGCGTAGAACAGCGGATTATCGATGCCGGCAAAGCCCGAATTCATTGACCGCTTCAGCACAATCACCGATCTGGATTTGTCCACGTTAAGGATCGGCATCCCGTAGATCGGACTCGAGGGATCGTTGCGGGCCGCCGGGTTGGTGACGTCGTTGGCCCCGATAACCAGCGTCACATCGGTACGCGAAAACTCATCGTTGATGTCGTCCATGTCTTTCATCGCGTCGTAATCGACTTCAGCCTCAGCCAATAACACGTTCATATGGCCAGGCATCCGCCCAGCAACCGGGTGAATCGCATATCGCACCGGAACACCACGGTTCTCCAACAAACCGGCCAAATCTTTGACGGCATGCTGAGCCTGGGCAACCGCCAGACCGTAGCCCGGAACCACAATGACCTGGTTGGCGTACGCCAACTGAATGGCCGCGTCCGCCGCCGACGTAGCTTTGACGTGCTGATCACCACCACCGCCGCCGCCCACGGCCACCCCGCCGCCACCGAACCCGCCCGCCACGATCGCCGGGATCGAGCGGTTCATCGCTTTAGCCATCAAATTGGTCAGAATCGACCCAGATGCACCAACGATCATCCCGGCCACAATCATCGCGGTGTTATTCAAGGCCAACCCCGCCGCGGCGGCCGACAGCCCGGTCATGGCGTTCAACATCGAAATAACCACTGGCATATCCGCGCCACCAATGGGCAACACCACCATCAAACCCAGCACACCCGCAGCTACCAGCAGGCCGATCATCCACCACAGCGAGACCCCGCCACTGCCGGGATCCGTGTGCACACCAATCACTACCGCGGCAGCGATCGCTACGATCAACAGCAAAATATTGACCGGCTGCTGCACCTTGCCTAGACCAATAGGGCGGCCGGAGATGATCTCTTGCAACTTGCCGAACGCGATGATCGAACCCCAAAAAGAAATTGACCCGATGATCGCGGCAAACAAGGATGCAACCACAATGTGCACGGTCGGCGACTCGCCATATCGAAAAGCCGAAAA
>JAIENC010000249.1 GCA_019751635.1 Mycobacteriaceae bacterium | reverse complement strand
CTTCGCTCATGACGAGTTAGCTTAAGAACGAGCATCAGTGGCAAGGGGGCTTTACCTTGTATTTTCGGGCAGGCGGTGAAGCGGCACCTGTCGGGCATTGCGTAAAAAATCGAACACGTTGGCCTATTTGTCCGAAAACCGGTCAAGTCGGCCGATCGCTGTTTCCGGGGTCCAAGACAGCAGTGGAATATGGGCGTTGACGGTGTGTCCGTTGTCTAGCTGGGCCGTCGAAGGGTGGTGCAGGTGCAGCATCCGGTCGTCGTAGAGGTCCAACGCGGTAGCCAGTTGCACTCTCAACACGAAATCGATGTCCTCCCTGCCCCAGCCCTGGAACCGTTCGTCCATGCCGTTGACGACGCTGAACACGTCACGCCGCAGCCACATGCAGACCCCGGGCGCACGGTGCACCAGGAATCCCCGCAGCCGCTGCGGGTCCACATCTGGCTGGCAGGCCGCACACCGATCAGCGATCGCACGCACCGACGCTGGTTCATCCAGATAGAGCAGATCCCGAAATGGCAAGAGGGCGCCGGTGCCGTCGCGCAGGAACCGCTGCGTGTTGCGCCGCACGAAATCCTGGTCCACGAGCGCGTCGGCGTCCAGGATGCACACGATCGGCGCCGGCAGGCCGGTGTTAACCACGCCAACGTTGACTGTCCAACACTTATTGAAGGCATCGGTCTTCGGCGCGAAGAGATACTCATCGGCGTGCCACTCGATCAGTTCACGCCAGCGGGGCGCATCGTCGGACTCGACTACTATCACCCGGTACTGCGACCGTTCGATGGTCTGGTCGTTGAGCGCCACCAGGCAGGCTGCGAGGTTACGTGCCCGCTCGCCGTGGTCGGTGCGGTCCTGGAACGGAATGACGATGTGCGCGAGCGGTTCGGCGGCCGAGGACTGCGGCCTAGTCGGAGACCAAGACCGCCAGTCACCATCGGCGGCGGCACAGCGGTCGTACTCGGCGCCAATGTGGTAGCCGAGCCGGGACTTACCCACGACGTCCCATGCGGCGCGTGTCAGGCGCTCAGCCTTAGCGTCGTCCCCTTCGATCGCTGCAGCGACAAGATCGCAGACCCGCCTCCACCCGGTGACACTGCACGGATCGGCCTGCAGCTCGACGCTGGCGGCCAACAGATCCGCGTCGCCACATGCCTCGATCTCGTCAAACACCACCGATAGCTGGTCTTGAGCCCGGTGCCAGTAGTAGGGATTGGCAGCCCGTGCGCCCCTGTCGGCCTTGAGCACAATCGAGTCCGCGACGGCGCGGGCCAGCGTGGCGCAGTCAGTTGGGCTATGCAGCCTCACGTCACTGAAATCCTTCCATTCGTCGCGCAGCCCCCACCCTGATCAGGTCCACCATGTGGCCCTCCAGCGCCCCAGTTTGCGGACTTCGATTTTCACCGCAGGTACGGCCGAACGCACCGTTGATTCGTATCAGTCACGCATCGTCGTGCAGTCGCAGGAAATCGCGCATGACCTGATCAAACCGCGCTGGCTCCTCGATAAACGGAAAGTGTGCACTCGACTCGAACAACTCGAACTGCGAACCGCCAATACGCTGGTGCATCTCCCACATATGCTCAGGTGAGTTTTGGTCAAATCTGCCGGCAACCAACAGGGTTGGCAATGCGATCTCGACCAACCGGTCAAGCACATCCCAGCTCCGCAGATTCCCGACAACACGAAAAGCGCTCGGCCCAACCATCGTCTCGCAGATCTCGGTTCCTACGTTGTCAAGCGATTCAACAAGTTCTGCTGGCCACGGACGCGTACGGCACAAATGGGTCTCATGCCACGTCCTGATCGCAGCTCGGTATTCAGCCGAATCCGTTGTGCCCGCCGCTTCATGACGGTCAATGGCCGATTGCGTTGCAGCGTCCAAGCCGGATTTCAACCGGGCCACGCCATCACAGAATCGAGCCATCGACGCCAGGCTGTTGGAGATGGTGAGACTAGCGGCCGCAGTTGACGAACCCAGTACATATTGCTGGGCGAGCATCCCGCCCCAAGAGTTGCCAAAGACATGAAACCGTTTCAGGCCAAACGCTTCCACCACAGCGCCGACTTCGGCCACCGAGCGTTCCAGCGTCCACAGCTGCACGTTCGATGGGCATTCAGAATTCCCGCAACCAAGCTGATCCCAGAAAATGACCTCTCGCTCGTTCGCCAACCGTTGCAGCGAACGTAAATAGTTATGCGGCGTACCAGGGCCACCATGAATCGCAAGCAGCGGAATACCTGGCCCACCACCAATTCGCTTGAACCATACTTTCCCACCAGGGACTTCGGCCGTCCCCGCCAACGAAGCCATTTCAGTCGTCATTGCCAGCGCTATCCCCCATATCAGATCCGGAAGGCTCTTGAAGGTAGCCCCTGAAGTGACCGGTCTGTCGCACCCATATCGTGGCATCGAGAGCAGCCCATCACGACAAACAATCCACCTCTCCCCGGACGCCGCATCAACCTTCATTGAAGCCCTACCCTTGGGGCCATGTCCCGACTGTCCCGACGGCGTGCGCTACTTGGCGGGCTGACGCTCGCAACAGCAGCTGCGTGTGCCCGCAACCCTATGCCTGCCGGTCGGGCTTCATCCATCTTGTCCGACCCGGCCGAGTCGCTGCCGCCGATCGACGAGCGGATCGCGGCGTTGGAAAACCGTCACAACGCCGTTGTCGGTTTGTTCGCCACCGATCTGAACACCGGTCAATCAATTTCCCACCGCGCGCAAGATCGGTTCGCGATGTGCTCGACATTCAAGTGCTATGCCTCGGCGCGGGTGCTCCAGATGGTGCAACACGACGAGCTGACTCTGGAGCAGACAGTCTTCGTGGACCCGTCTGCGATCGTGGCCAACTCACCGCGCACCCAACTACGCGCCGGCGGACAGATGACGCTGGCCGAACTGTGTCAGGCAGCATTGCAG
Source organism: Mycobacteriaceae bacterium (assembly GCA_019751635.1). Lineage (GTDB taxonomy): Bacteria > Actinomycetota > Actinomycetes > Mycobacteriales > Mycobacteriaceae > Mycobacterium. The sequence continues at coordinate 6,849 of JAIENC010000249.1, read as the reverse complement.
GTCAGCGACAACACCGCCGCCAACCTGCTGCTGAAGATGATCGGCGGGCCCTCTGCGATCACCGCCTTCGCCCGCAGCATTGGCGATAGCCGGACTCGGCTGGACCGATGGGAAACGGAGCTGAACTCGGCGATCCCCGGAGATCCCCGCGACACCAGCACACCAGAAGCGCTCGGCGATGGTTATCGCCAACTACTCACCGGCGATGCGCTGGACACGCCACAACGCCGACAGCTCGAGGACTGGATGCGAGCCAACGAAACATCGAGCATGCGCGCTAGGCTTTCACCCGGATGGACCACCGCCGACAAGAGCGGCAGCGGAGACTACGGCAGCACCAATGATGTGGGCATCGCCTACGGCCCGGCCGGTCAGCGAGCACTGCTCGCATTGATGACTCGAACGCGCGCCGACGACCCGAAGGCCCAGAATCTGCGTCCACTCATAGGTGAGGTCACCACATTGGTGCTACCCGCCCTGTTCACTTAGGACGCAGCACCGCCCACGCATCAGTCAACGACACACGCTGCTCAACGTCCCCGACCTCCTCCTCCTGAGCGCGCGCGGCGACAGCCCAACCATGCACCCCCCAAACACCACACACCTCTTGCATTTAGGTCACGGTTGGGTAACAACCTCCGGCGCGGTGTGGGACGGGACTGCCGTCAAATTTCTAGCGTCCACGGTGAGAGGTGATTCGGCCGTGATGAGCTTGCATAAGTTGACTGCCGGCGACGGGTACCTGTACCTGGTCCATCAGGTCGCCGTCGCCGACAGTACCGAGCGGGGCCGAAGCGCGCTGGCGGATTATTACTCGGCTAAAGGCGAGTCCCCCGGCCGCTGGGTCGGCTCCGGTTTAGCGGCACTCAGCCACACCGGCGCCCGCCCGGTTTCAGCTCAAGCCGTCGAAGAGATCTGGGCGGTAGCCGCAGGCTCACAAGTCAGTGAAGCGCAAATGGCCGCGCTTTTCGGAGAAGGCTTGCACCCCAACACCGATGCCATCTCACCGTATTTGACGGCCCGCGGTGTGCACGAACAAGCAGCGATGGACGCCACCCGGCTGGGCCGGCGCTTCCATATCCGTGACGGTGAGACCAGTTTTCAGCGCACTCTGGCGGCGACTTATCGGGACCACAACATCGCGGCCGGCCAGACATGGAACGCCCCTATCGATGCGGCGACGCGCGCCGAGATCCGCACCGCGGTGGCACGCGAGAAATTCGCCGCAGAATTCGGGCATCCACCAGCCGACGAGCGCGAACTGTCCGGTTTCATCGCGCGGGCAACTCGTGCACTGACTACCGCGGTGGCCGGCTATGACCTGACTTTTAGCCCAGTGAAGTCAGTGTCGGCGTTGTGGGCGCTTGCCCCACGGGCGGTGGCGGAGGTGATCGAAGAATGCCAGGACGCGGCGGTGGCTGATGCGTTGGCGTTCGTGGAGTCCTCGGGTGCGTTCACCCGCTCGGGCACCAACGGAGTGGCTCAAGTCGACACGACCGGGCTGATCGCCGCCATGTTCACCCACCGCGACTCACGTGCCGGTGACCCCGATCTGCATACCCATGTGGCGGTATCGAACAAGGTCGCCACCATTGACGCCAACGGTGTGCAGCGTTGGCTGGCGTTGGATGGCCAACCGTTACACCGGATTACCGTCGCTGCTTCTGAGTTGTATAACACACGCCTTGAGGCCCATGTGCAGCAGCGTCTCGGGGTGCGCTTTGCGGAGACCACGCCCGCGGGCCGCGGCAAGCGGCCGGTGCGCGAGATCGTCGGCGTCCCTGCCGAACTCCTTCAACGGTGGTCATCGCGGCGGATGGCGATCCAAGCCCGCACCGCCGAATTGTCCAAGCAGTTCCAAGCCACCCACGGCCGCGAACCCACCAACGTCGAGGCGATCGCGCTGGCCCAGCAGGCCACGTTGGAATCACGTGAGGCCAAGCATGAGCCGCGCTCGCTGGCCGAGCAGCGCCACGCCTGGCGGGCCGAAGCGATCGAGGTGCTCGGCGGGCGCCATGAGTTGACAGCAACGCTCGGCGAGATCCTGTCTACGCCTCACCATGCCGTCGAGCCTGCCGCGCCCCAGTGGATCGCCGAGCAGGCGGCCACAATCATTGACGTGGTCGCGGCGACGCGCTCAAGCTGGCAACGCCACCACGTGCTGGCCGAGGCCCAACGCCTGGTGCGCACCAGCGGACACGCCAACGACCCCACACTGGCCAACAGGATCACCGATGCCGCGCTGGCCCAACCATTCGCGGTGCCGCACGCCCGCATCGATGACGGCGATCTCGACGAGCCGGCCACACTGCGCCGCCGCAACGGCGACAGCGTGTACACCCGGAGCGGGATCGCCCTCTACACCTCGACCAAGACGTTGGCGGCCGAGCACCGCATCCTGGCCGCCGCCACCCGGACAGGTGGCCGCCGCGCCAGCACCGAGGATGTCGAGTTGGCGTTGGCTGACTCCGCGGCCCGCGGTAAAGCCCTCAACCCCGGCCAGGCTGCCCTGGTCGCCGAGATGGCCACCACCGGACGGCGCGTCGCGCTCGCGTTGGCGCCAGCGGGTACCGGGAAGACCACCGCGATGGCTGCGCTGTCGCACACGTGGCGCTCTTCCGGCGGTCACGTCGTCGGGTTGGCGCCCACCGCGGCCGCCGCGATCGAACTGGCCACCGATCTCAACGCGCCGACCGACACCGTCGCCAAGTACGTGCACCTGACCCGCAGCGGCCCCACCCGCACACCGCCGGGCTGGTTTGACCGCATCGACCACACCACCCTGGTCATCATTGATGAGGCCGGCAAAGCCGGCACCCTCGAACTCGATGCGGTCATCGCTCACGCCCTGGCAAAAGGCGCCAGCGTGCGTCTGGTCGGCGATGATGGTCAGCTCGCGTCGCTGTCGGCCGGTGGCGTGCTGCGTGATATCGCCGCCGAGACCGACGCGCTGACCCTCTCGCAGTTGGTGCGGTTCACCTCCGCCGCCGAAGGGGCCGCATCGTTAGCGCTACGCGCCGGTGACCCTGCCGGGATCGGCTACTACATCGATCACCACCGGGTGCATGTCGGCGCCGAGGAAACTGCCGCCGAGATGGCCTACACCGCCTGGCGAACCGACATCATCGCCGGCCGCGAGAGCCTACTGCTGGCCCCGACCAACGACACCGTCGATGCGCTCAACGCCCGTGCCCGCTGCGACCGGCTCACCACCGAAACCTCGTCCACCCAACCGGGCAAGGAAGCGGTGTTGGCCGACAAGTTGGCTGCTTCGGCGGGTGATCTGGTGCGAGCTCGCCGCAACGCCCGGTGGCTACGGCTGGGTCGCCGCGGCGATTTCGTCCGCAACGGCTACCGATTCCACATCCTTGCGGTTCGCGACGACGGTGGCCTTCGGGTGCGCCATCTTGGTTCTGGATGCCAACTTGATCTGCCCGCCGACTATGTCGCTGCCCACCTCACTCTTGGCTATGCGGCAACCATCGATTCCGCTCAAGGGTTGACCGCTGGCCATGCCTGTCACGTGGTCGGGGCGGAGCATCTGACCCGCCAACTGCTGTATGTGGCGTTGACCCGCGGCAAGGTCGAAAACCACATCTACCTCTCGACCGCCGAAGCCGACCCACACCGTGTCCTGTCCCCCAAAGCCACTCATCCCGACACCGCCGTGGACGTGCTGTCGAGGGCGTTGGCTCGTGACGGCGCCCAGGTGTCAGCGACCAGCGTCGACCGCGCCGCTCGTGACCCTTTCACCCGCTTGGGCGCCGCGGCCGACATGTACGACGACGCTTTGGGCACCGCGGCCGAACAACAGCGCGGCGCAACGCGGCTGGCCGAACTCAACGAGACCGCCGAGCTGCTCGTCCCCGGCGTGACCGCAGCCAACGCCTGGCCGGTATTACGTAAGCACCTCGCCCTGGTGGCTGCCGCCGGTGTCGACGCGCTTACTGTGCTGGCCGACGCGGTCGACCAAGGCCCGCTAGACAACGCCGTCGATGCGGCTGCCGTGCTCGATTGGCGCATCGATCCCACCGGCAGGCACTCCACCGGCATTGGTCCGTTGCGCTGGCTGCCCGCCATCCCCGACGCACTTCGTGAGCACTCCGAGTGGGGGCCGTATCTATCCCGGCGCGCGGATTTGGTCGCCGACCTAGCTGACCAAATCCGGGGCATCGCCCGCGAGTGGACTCCCGCCACTGTCCCAGCATGGGCCAAGCACATCACCGCCGCCGATCCCGTCCTGGCCGCCGAAATCGCTGTCTTTCGTGCCGCTCACGCCGTCGCGCCCGAAGACACCCGCTTGCTGGGCCCCGAGCAGTACGCCGCATGCCACCGCGCTATCCAACAACTTCTGGAGACCCATGCCACGACCGCGATCGGGCGCCGCCACCCCGACACTGCCCGTTGGCGACAGCTCATCGACAGCATCGACCCCCGCATCCACACCGACACCTACTGGCCCCAACTGGCCGCCCGGCTCGCTGATGCCGCCCGCAGCCGCCCCGACCTTGCCGACCTCGTCAAAGCTGCGGCCACCGACAAACCCCTGCCCGACGAACTGCCCGCCGCCGCGCTGTGGTGGCGGCTCTGCACCGACCTGGCCCCCGCCACCCTGGACACCAGCCACGCCCGGCTCCGCCCACCTTGGATCGCCGATCTGCACGACATCTTCGGCTCGGCCACGGCCGAGACCATCACCGCCGACCCGGCCTGGCCCGGCCTGGTCGCTGCCATCACCGCCACCGACTCCACCTGTTGGACACCACGTGACCTGATCCAGCTCGCCGCGGAACATCTCGCCGACGCTGATGAGGACATCGCCCCGTACGACTTCGCCCGCTTGATCACCTACAGCATCGAGTTGATCACCAGCCATCCTCATGGCCACTCCATTCCTGCCCCCGAAATGCCTCCGCTGACCCCGGAGGAAGAAGAGCAATGTCCTCCCGACCTCAACCACGTCACACCCGGTATCGACACGGCTGTAACGCAATTCGCCGCCAATCCAGCGCTGTTCAACACCGGCGGCCACCAACATGATCAACGTCTGGGCGGGCTGCAATTCGACGACCTACCCGCCACCCGCCCCACGCCAGAACCAGAACCCGTGCTGGCAAACATTCACCAATTACGTGACGAATACGCACAAGCGCTGGCATCTCTCGTCGAGCTCGAAAGCCACGTGCGCGACGGCAATGGCCCGGCCGTGCAACAAGCGATGCCACACATCGCCGAGATGCGTGCCCGCGCCGAGGCCGACCGCCTCCATCTGCTGGCCGTTGCGAGCATCATCGCCGAATGGGCTGACGCAGAAGTCGAATACGACGCGGCAATAGAAAATGTTGAATGGGCACGAAGCCAGCTGCGAGACCTCCAAGCCCGGCCCGACGCCGACCCTCTCGATATCGCGTCCGCCAAACTCGACATCACCTGGCGCCTCATGGCAGTACCCGACATACCGCCCGCGCAGCGCTTCCATGCGGCGCTGCGAGAAGCACTCACCGCGCGAGCCCAGGCTGCCGAACGTGCCGACAAGATCATTAGCGGCAACGACGTCGACGCCTATCTGGCCCAGCTCCGCGCTGCCGACGAGCGCACCCTACAAGCCGCCCGTGAGCGCCTTGAGGCACTGCGTCGTCAACGTGACCGCGCTGAAATCGCCACCGCCGCAGCGTTCGCCGCGGCCCAAACCCGCACCGCCGAATACCTCGACCAACAACGCGCCCAACTCGACATCGAATTACGCGTCCTACACGTCGCCGGCCGATACCAAGACACCCGGCCTTTGCGGCTACCCGCCGCAGAGTTCACCGGATTGCCCACCTCTACCGCGCAGGCACTGACCCGGCTGGCCGAACTGCCCTTCACCGTAACCCCAGTGTGTGCGGTTGCGGGCAAGGAACGAACCGCGGCGCTACAGATCCTGCACGCCGCCGCATCAGGCGTCGACCGCAAAATCTTGTGGTGCACAACCGATGAGCACACCCAACAAGTCCGCACCGATAATCTCGCCGATACCGCGACCACCATCACCACCGCACATCAGCAGATCCGCTCCGGCCAGTGGCAGCTTCCCGCCGGTGCCCTGCTCATCATCGACGAGGCCGCTAACGCCGATCCCGTCGCGATCGCAGACCTCGCCGAGCACGCCGCAGCCAACCACGTCGGCCTAATCCTTCTCGACACCTCCACCAACACCTGGCCACCCGGCCCCTCAACCCGACTGCTGCGACTCCTGCAAGCAGAGCTGCCGTGGTCACTCACCCTCGGGTCCGTCCCCCACATCGCTCCCAGCCCCCACCCACTAGACCTCGACCCGGCACTGACCCACATCCGTCGCCTCGCCCCAGACCTGGTCAACACCGAATTGCGTGACGCGCTGGCCCGCCAAGACCGCATCCGCACAGCCAATACCGCCGCCTACCAACGCCACCTCAATGCCACCTGGATAAGAACCCAACACCGCGACGTCGGCATCGACCTAGATCGTGACGCCAGCGTCGATCTCACCGACAACTGAAAAGGTCGTCACCGCACGGCGATTCGAGGCGAATTCAGCCTGCGGAGGTGGACCCCTACGACACCCGGCTCGCACGATCATCAACATGACGTACCCGTTTGAGCCCTACAGCCCCTACTGCGGCCTGACCTATAACGAGAAGAACCAACCGGTGCGCGCCACCGGCGCCCCGCACGTAGCGATCAGCGCCCCCACCCGCACCGGCAAGACCCGCCGAATTTTGGCCCCAGCCGCCGTCCTGCACCCTGGCCCGGCGGTCTGCGTCTCCTCCAAAGAAGACCTCGCCGAACTCGTGACGACGATCCGCTGCCTCGGCGTTACCGGTGTGA
>JAIENC010000090.1 GCA_019751635.1 Mycobacteriaceae bacterium | reverse complement strand
TGATCAGCCAAGGCGGTGGAGTCTATAGCCGCGAACAGAAGGCTATCCCAGTCTCTGCGCAGGCCCGGGTCGCCCTTGGTATCGATGGTGATGTCGATGAGATGACCCCGCCCACTCTGATTCGGGCCATTTTGCAGGCCCCAGTGGATTTATTGTTCAACGGTGGAATCGGCACCTATATCAAGGCGGAGGCCGAATCTGATTCTGATGTCGGAGACCGCGCCAATGACCCGGTCCGGGTCGACGCGAACCAGGTACGTGCGAAAGTGATTGGGGAAGGCGGCAACCTCGGTATCACGGCCTTAGGTCGCGTGGAATTCGATCTATCGGGCGGCCACATTAACACCGATGCATTAGATAATTCGGCGGGTGTGGACTGTTCCGATCATGAGGTCAACATCAAGATTTTGATCGATGCGTTGGTGAGCGCCGGCAAAGTCAGCTCCCAGGAACGCAATTCGTTATTGCAATCGATGACCGATGAGGTGGCGCAGCTGGTGCTCACCGACAACATTGATCAAAACGACTTGCTGGGCACAAGTCGCGCCAACGCGGCCAGCTTGCTGCTTGTGCATGGTGACCAGATTAAGCAGCTGGTGGAGACTCGTGGACTCAACCGCGAGCTGGAGGCGCTACCATCAGAAAAAGAGATCAACCGGCGGGACGCGGCTGGGATCGGGCTCACCTCGCCGGAACTGGCGACACTGATGGCACACGTCAAGTTGGCGCTCAAAGACGAAGTGCTGGCTACCGATTTGCCGGATCAAGATGTGTTTGCAGCCAAAGTGTTGCGGTATTTCCCGGCGCCGCTGCGGGATCGCTTCGCGCCGGAGATTCGCGCGCATCAGCTGCGCCGGGAGATTGTCACCACCATGCTGGTTAACGACATGGTCGACATTGGCGGCATCAGTTATGCGTTCCGCATTTCCCAGGATGCCGGTGTCAGCTCGATCGATGCGGTGCGTACGTTTGCTGCGACCAATGCCATCTTTGGCATTGACCAATTATGGCGGCAGATAATGTCGGCGCCGGTACCGGTTGCGGTGGCTGATCAGATGACCCTGGATACGCGACGGCTGCTGGATAGGGCGGGACGTTGGCTGCTTAACTATCGTCCTCAGCCGTTGGCCGTGGGCGCTGAGATTAACCGATTCGCGCAGAAGCTTCAGGCCCTGACGCCGCGTATGCCGGAGTGGTTACGAGGCGACGACCGGGCCATCGTTGACCAAGAAGCTGCTGAATTTGCTGCGCAGGGTGCGCCGAGGGAGGTGGCGTACATGGTTGCGGCAGGTTTGTACCGCTTCAGTTTGCTCGACATTATTGACATTGCTGACGTTACCGATATCGATGCTGCCGAGGTTGCCGATACGTACTTTGCCTTGATGGACCGACTGGGCACCGACGGGTTGCTTACCGCGGTATCGCAGCTACCCCGCGGCGATCGTTGGCATGCGTTGGCGCGGTTAGTCATTCGCGATGATATCTATGCTTCCTTGCGGTCACTATGTTTCGATGTGCTGGCAGTCGGTGAGCCGAATGAAAGCGGTGAACAAAAAATCGCTGAATGGGAACACGTGAGTGCATCTCGGGTGGAGCGAGCCCGCCGCACACTCACCGAGATTTATGCCAGTGGACACAAGGATTTGGCTACGTTGTCGGTGGCGGCACGGCAGATTCGTCGCATGACGCGAACGAGCGGTCAGGGGTCTAGGGCGTGACAGGTAACAATACGGGCTTCGTCGCATCGGTACCGGTGCGCTGGTCAGACATCGACATGTATCAGCATGTCAATCACGCGACCATGGTGACGATCCTAGAAGAGGCCCGGATCCCTTTCCTTGCCCAGGCTTTCGCGGCTGACGTCAGCACCATCGGCTTGTTGATCGCTGATATCCGGGTTTCCTATAAGGGGCAGCTGCGGCTGGTTGATTCCCCGGTGCAAGTGACGATCTGGGTGAAACGGCTACGGGCGGTGGACTTCACTTTGGGCTATGAGATCCGTTCTGTGAGTGCCGATCCCGAGTCAAAACCGGCCGTCATCGCTGAGACACAGCTAGCCGCATTTCATATCGATGAGCAGCGGCTGGTGCGGCTTTTGCCGCATCAGCGCGAATATTTGCAGCGCTGGCTGCGGTAAACGAGTTGAGGTTTGCCGTGACTTTCGTGGCAAGACTTCACCCGTAGGTAGGCAATACGCACTGCTGTTTGGGCTAATTGTCAAGACCCGAATCTGCGTCGTCGTTCTTGCGGTCAGGTAGCAGAATTCGTCTGGTAGTGACGGGTTTCCCGGCGATATGCTTTGTCACCGCTGGCACCGGCGGGGGAGTGGTAATCCGTCCTTGGACCTGTGCGCCGTTTCTGACTGGAGGCGGCACAACGCGTTTGGCGTCAGGCTTGGTTTCAGCGCCAGCAGCGCCATTACCGTGCATTGCAGTCGGCGGCATCAGGGGCATCGGGCCCATATTTCCTCTCGCACCTGGTGATTGCTCTGGCGGGGCAACCGGTGCCGATGGCGTGGTTTGTGATGATGCGGGGAAGGTGCCGGCCGAGGGAACCGGCGGCGGCCCGAGCATAGCTGTGGGTGTGGTGCCGCCCCAGATACCATCGCCGGAGCCGGATCCTGAGCCGGCCATTTCCGGTGCTCCGCTGAGCCCGCCACTGCCGAATTGGTTGCTGGTTTCTGCCAACTCACCCGGAAGGTCCTCGGCGGCCGATAGGTCACTGCCAGCGCCATGTTGCAGCGCCCCCATCCCCATCTGCATGGCTTGCTGGCCGATCTGGGAGAACTGCTGAGGAATTTGACTCAACGGCTGCAGCGCTCCGCCAAGAGCGCCGGACACCGCGCCGGCCATCCCGGAAGCTAGCTGCGGCAGTTGCTGGGTCATCTGGCTCAGCTGACCTTGCGGATCTATGCCGGCGAGCCGGGTGGCTGACTGCTGTTCGTTGGCCGGGAACTTGGCTAGTGCCTCGTTGATTTTGGCCTCACGTTCGGCCTGTCCTTGCTGGGCGTCAGCGTTGTCGACGGGGATGCCCAGGCCGCCGGCTGCGGTCAATACTGCCAGCAACTCGTCAATGGCCGAGCCCAGGCTGGCCATCTGCGCGGGTGGTATTGGTGGTGGCGGTGGCAATCCCGCTACTTGAGCGAGTTCGTCGAGGATGATTCTGATCCGCTGGTCGTCGCCACCGCTCATGACACTTGCCTGTTCACTGACGCCTGGCCCCACGCCTGGAACCAGGAGAAATGATAGTTTGCTCCAATTTTGTCCCCATGGACCAGAGCATCGATTGCGGCGAGCAGTTGCCAATCTGTCACCGCGGCAGGCTCGACATTATCTGGATACGACTGCAGTACGCGCGTACGCAGTTTATCGACCTCCATACGCAACAACTCGACTTCCGAATCGAGAACACCAGTGCTCCGTGCAGCGGCGATGGCCAAGGTGCAGGCCAACCGCGGCAATCCGTCACGCCGCTGGGTGGCCTGGCCCAGTTGCCAACCCAGTTCTTCGATAACAGGTAGCTGGCGAGCCCGCGGTGAGGTAGGCACTGGGTCGAGGGCCGTTATGGGCGGCACTCCATGGAGGGAGGTGTAGTCGGCCGTCACAGTCACCTCACCGAGGAGAGCCTGAATGCTGCCGCGGCGGTAGGCCGGTACGCATAACTCCATTCCGACCGGGACGTCAATATGCGGCGGGATCCAGCCGCTAGCCAGGTCGGTTACCAGCACAGTGGTGCCGTCTCGGCGATCTCCAGCAGCCCACCGTAAGTGGGGTTCTTGTCTGCTCACCGCATCCACGAGTCGTTGCAGGCGTTTTCGCGCGGCCGTGGTTGCAGAGGCTGCTCCTGCGGCAGCACCAGCGGCGGTGCTCGCGACGGCTCGAGCCACGACTCCCGGTGGTGTCGGCGCACCCTGTGCAGACGCAGTGGGGTGGACCGGCTGGCGTACCACCGCAGGCTGGCTCATGTTGCTTCCTGCTGACGACGGGCTGATCGGTGCGGATGCCGGTGCGGAGGGGTGCAAGCCGGTTGGTAGGGCGGTGGTTGATGTTGTAGTTGCTGGGGGGCGAATGTCGGTGCCGTAGGCCGGCAGCGAGCTGGTGGGTGAAGTTCCAGCGGGTGTGGGTGGCAGGGCTCCCGCCGGCGCGGTCAGGTAGGTCGTGTTCGCGGTGCTGCTATCGGCCGTTGCGGTGTGGTTTTGTGGCGGCGAGGCTTCGGTGAGTGCGGCGGGACTGTGTGCCGACGCCTCGTAGGCCGCTGCATGTGTGCTTGCTGGAATGTTCGACGCGGCCGGTGCCGCTGGTGTTTCTGGAGCCGGCGGCGGAAGATGGGATTCTATTGTTGCCATTGGCCCGCCGGCTAGCGCGTTGGCTGCCGCCGACATCGGCGTGCCGGTCTGCATGCCGTGATCGAAGCTTTGCAGCAGTTGGCCCGGGGTTATCGACGGCGCGGTGGCGGCGGCCGGCAGGTTCGGCAGGTTTGGCATGTTTGGCAGGCTTGGCGGGCCCGAAACACTGGGTGCTGCGATTTGCGGAGCTGTCGCAGCAGGCATCGGAACTTGGGGGAGTGGTGAGGCAGGGGTGGCGCCAAGTCGTCCGAGTGCTGCAGAGGGCGTTTGAGCGTTGATTTGGCTTGTTACCGTGGTAGCGCTGACCGAGGCGGAAGTGGGGCCAAGTTGTCCGAGTGCTGCAGAGGGCGTTTGAGCATTGGTTTGGCTTGTTACCGTGGTAGCGCTGACCGAGGCGGAAGTGGGGCCAAGTTGTCCGAGCAATTCACGGGGCGCCTGGTTTTCCGTCGGGGTTTCCGGCTCAGGTAGATTGTGCTGTAAAGGACTGTTTTCAAGTAGCTCCGGTGTCTCTGGTGAACCGTTTTTGTGGGCTTGATAACCCAGTGGATTTGGGTCATTCAGGATTTTCTTCACCTGATCTAAAATTAAATTTTTCCCCGATAAACTGGATATTTTTTCGACGTTTGCGCCACGGCTCTTGGCGAATTGCCTTGCCGATATTGAAATGCCTTCTCTATCGAGAATTTTTTGAGTAGCGGCAAGAATGGTATCGCCGAATTTCGCTGCTTCGGAGCTGGCTCGCGCCTGGCATTCGCATACGATTTCGGTGATCTTTTCGATCTTAATCGGAATGGGTTCTTTGGAATTTTTAATTTCGCCGATTTTGCAGTTCCCCGTTTGGGCAATTTCGGTTAATATTGAACGCAATTCTTTTGTCGATTCGTAAGCTGAATCGTATGCCGATTTTTTATTTTCATTTTTCTCAACGACTTCACGGGCATGTTCTTCGCCGCGCTGGAAGGTGTCGCGTAGGTCATGGGCGGTCAGTCCTTCTTGGCCGGCTAATGGTCCGAATCTGGCTTGGCGCAACTGATCTTCGAAGTGAAGATAGTCGGCTGATATGGTTGCGAAACTCGTTGATTGGGTGGTGATAATCTGCATGTTTGATCCGTTAGGCCAGGCGTGGCCAACAAGGATTGGTGACCATTCTCCCGGTGGTAAATCAGTCACTACATAACCGATCTAGAATTATCATATCTCTATCGATCGAATGTCGCATGAGTTCTTGGTCGTACTGATTTTCTTCCGCCAGGTATGTTAATGTCAATTCGCGGTATGCGTGTGAGAGTGAATCGATTTTCTTCGTCAAATCTGCGGGGGCAGCTGGCTGTGCTGTGAGGATATCTTCGAGATAGTCGGCCCCGGTCTGTAGGGCCAACCTCGCATTAGTGGCTACGGTTAGTGTAGCGATTTTATCGTTTGTCGGAGGCGCAATTCCGGTAGTGTTCAAGGCTGCTGCATGGGTAACGCGTTTATATGCCTCGCAGACTTTCGTTTTTGCGTCGGCGATTTGTTGGGCGGTGAAGATAGGGGGCGATGCTGCGGGGTGTGCGTGGCTAGGGCCAGGAGTCGGGCGAAACCATGCTGCGATGGCAAGGCCTAGTGCGCATAAGGCAATGGCTATTGCGATGAAACCAAGCCATCCGGGGGTCCGGCTGGAAGTGGGTGTTCCTTTTGTCACCTTGAGCCCTGAGGCGGTGGAGGCAGCAGCGCCGATGGGAAGCTCGCTGGATCTAGCGGCTTCAGGAGTCCCCGCAGGTGAGGTATCCGGCATGCGCCCGATGGTAGCGTTTGCCGGCTACTCAGATAATTCAGCTTTGCTGGTTTTGCCGTCATGGGATGAGCCAAGGTAGCCGCGGTGAGACTGAAGCTGTTGCGAACCCACCCGGCGTGTCCTCGCAGAGGTTTATGTGTCGCGGTGGCCCGGTGGCCCGGTGGCCCGGTGGCCCGGTGGCCCGGTGGCCCGGTGGCTCGGTAGCCCGCCGGTGGCGCGCCAGCGCGGTGGCTCGGTGGCCCGGTAGCCCGCCGGTGGCCCGGTAGCCCGGCCTGCAGAGGCCGACAACGCATCCCCGAGCAGGCCGTGCAGGCCCCAGACATCCGCCGGGGTGCTCCAGAACCACGGTGATAGCCTCGGTGTACAAGGTATTGCCCCTGGTAGAGGGGGATCAGCGGCGGAGTGTGGCAAACCCCGATACCGGTGGTGGTTAGTCAATTCAGCTTCGTGACAGGCCGACTTGAGGAGGGCCGTGACGGCTTCGGTGGCAGAGGATACGGATCGTCAATCGGTCCAGCGTGTCCAGTTGGATGTCTCGGGCATGTCGTGCTCGGCTTGTGCGAGTCGCCTCGAAACGACGTTGAATAAGGTTCCCGGCGTTCGCGCATCGGTGAATTTCGCGACCCGAGTGGCGACCATTGATGCGGCGCAGATGGCGGTCGATGAGCTATGCCAGGTTGTTGAGAAAGCCGGATATCAGGCGGCTCCGCACCATGAGTCGGTTGTCGCGGACACCGATCCTGATGCGGACCACGCGCGCAGCCTGATGTGGCGTCTGATAGTTGCAGCCGTGCTATTTGTGCCACTAGCCGATCTCTCGAGCATGTTTGCGATCGTGCCGAGCACCAGGATCGCTGGCTGGGGCTACCTCTTAGCGGCACTGGCTGCACCGATCGTGACGTGGGCAGCGTGGCCTTTCTACCGCGTCGCGTTGCGGAACGCGCGGCACCGGACCGCGTCCATGGAAACCCTCATCTCGGTGGGCATCGTGGCCGCTACTGGGTGGTCACTCTCAACGATTTTCGTGGAGAGACCGCCCCGGGTCATTAGCGGGGTATGGCAGGCAATTTTCAGCAGTGACTCGATCTACCTGGAAGTTGCCGCGGGTATCACCGTCTTGGTGCTTGCGGGCCGGTTTTTTGAAGCACGCGCAAAATCTAAGGCTGGAAGTGCGCTGCGTGCTCTGGCGGCGCTTGGCGCCAAGAATGTGACGGTCCTTCTGCCCGACGGGGTAGAGCTGGTCATCCCTGCGGGGGAACTCAAAAAGCAACAGCATTTTGTGGTCCGACCCGGTGAAACCATTGCCGCTGACGGCGTGGTGGTTGATGGCGCTGCGGCGATCGATATGAGCGCAATGACCGGTGAAGCTAAACCTGTGCACGCCAATCCGCAGACCACTGTGGTGGGTGGCACTGTGGTGTTGGACGGCCGGCTGGTGATCGAGGCCACCGCCGTGGGGGCCGACACCCAGTTCGCTGCCATGGTTCGCCTTGTTGAGGATGCGCAGGCGCAGAAAGCTCGCGCTCAGCGGCTTGCAGACCGGATTGCAGCGATCTTCGTGCCCGCGGTATTCACCATTGCGGTCTTGGCGGGCGCCGCATGGCTGTTGTCTGGAGCCGGGCCGGAAAAGGCTTTCTCGGTCGCCCTGGGGGTTTTGGTGATTGCCTGCCCCTGCGCGCTCGGACTTGCTACGCCCACCGCCATGATGGTCGCTTCCGGAAGGGGCGCTCAGCTGGGGATTTTTATCAAGGGCTACCGGGCCTTGGAAGCCTTTCAGGGCATCGACACCGTGGTATTCGACAAAACGGGCACACTCACGGTTGGGCAACTCAGTGTGAGCGCGGTGGCAGCCGCTAAGGGATGGGACTCCCGCGAGGTGTTGGCTTACGCCGCCGCCGTCGAAGCAGCTTCTGAACACGCTGTTGCGGTGGCTATCCGAGGTGCCTCAGCAAATCCGCGGCCGGTTACCGATTTTGTCGCGACTGCCGGGTGTGGGGTATCGGGAATTGTCGATGGGCATCGGATCCAAGTCGGTAAGCCGGCCTGGGTTAGCCGGAACACCAAACTCGATGCCGCCCTCGATTCGGCCCGCAAGGAAGCTGAATCTCGTGGCGAAACAATAGTTTTCGTGGCAGTTGATGATTTTGTCTGTGGTGCTGTGGCGGTGGCCGATAGCGTCAAGGAATCCGCCGCCGGCGCTATTGCGGTATTACATGGTCGTGGCCTGCGCACGCTTCTGCTCACCGGGGATAACCACGCCGCAGCCAATGCGGTGGCAGCGCAACTCGGTATCGACACCGTCGTCGCCGATGTTCTGCCCCAGGGCAAGGTTGAGGTGATTCAGGGCCTCCGCCGTGGTGGGCATGCCGTCGCGATGGTTGGTGACGGTATTAACGACGGTCCGGCCCTGGCGTCCGCCGATCTAGGCTTGGCGATTGGGCGTGGTACCGATGTTGCGATCGGTGCGGCAGACATTATTTTGGTGCGTGATGACCTCCAGAGCATTCCGCAGGCCCTGGGGTTGGCTCGGGCAACTATGCGAACAATTCGGATGAACATGGTCTGGGCGTTCGGCTACAACCTTGCGGCCATCCCCATCGCCGCAGCCGGCTTGCTCAACCCGCTGATTGCGGGTGCCGCCATGGCGTTCTCATCTTTTTTTGTCGTCTCAAATAGCTTGCGGCTCCGCAATTTTGGCGCTGAGTCAGGCGGCTTAGTGTCCTAGCTTTCGCCAGAAGCTTGCTGCCAGACGCGATGGTCGGCCGGTGCGCTGCTCGGTTTTGTCTGCGATAGCCATGGCGAGGGTTACGGCGTTGACGCCGAGCCAACGTAATGGCTCGGGCTCCCATTTTGGGGAGCAATGCCCCACCCAGGGCAAGTCGCGAATATCGTTGTCTAAGTCTAAGATTTCGGCGGCCAGCGTTCGGCCGGCCAGGTTGGTGGTGGCCAGACCATCGCCAACGTAGCCACCTGCCCGAGCCGATCCTGTTGTTCGGTCGTAGTTCACGGAGGGCATCCAGTCCCGCGGAATGCCCAGATTACCGCCCCAGGCGTGGGTGAACGTTATGTCTTTTAGGGCTGGAAACAAGTCGACCACAATGCTACGCAGCATGGCATGCACCCGCGCATCGCAATCAAAACTTGGTGAGACCCGAGAGCCGAAATGGTAAGGGGCGCCGCGGCCGCCGAAGGCGAGGCGGCCGTCAGCGGTACGTTGCCCGTAGATGCGCAGGTGTCTTGCGTCGGTAAAAGCAGCTTGATTATGCAGCCCGATCTGTTCCCAAATCTGCTGCGGCAGAGGCGCTGTCGCGACCATGAGTGAGTACATTGGCACGATATCGCGGTGTACGCCCGACAGCTGTGCGGTATAACCTTCGGTCGCCCGCACCACCACATCGGCCGTGACTCGTCCGCGGTTCGTGTCGACGCGCCGATCAGTGATCAGTTCGGCGTGGGTGTCTTCGTAGAGTCGGACATTTCTTGCCCGCACCGCATCGGCCAGTCCGCGTACTAATTTTGCTGGTTGTATGGCTGCGCAATGTGGAGCCAGCATCGCGCCATAGGCCTGAGAAATGGTGATGAGGTTGCTCAATTCGTCGGCGTGAAGCAG
>JAIENC010000210.1 GCA_019751635.1 Mycobacteriaceae bacterium | reverse complement strand
CGCAACCACCCATTGAGGAAAGTGTGTTCTGTTGCGGTCGGATTGCCGAGATAGCCACGCACCACGGTGTGGCCGCGCACCCATACTTCACCGACACCGCCCGGTGGGCAGATCTGCCCATTGTCGGCAACGATCCGGATCTGCACCCCGCTGGGTCTGCCCACTTGACCGGATAGCATGACGCCGCCGGCAGATAAACCCATGCTGGAAATCTGATGCGTGGCTTCAGTCATGCCGTAGGCACACAGTACTGGTGCCGCGAATCTGGTTTGCAGTTCTTGAGCCACCGCTGGGCTTAGCGCAGCGCTGCAGCTACGCATGAAGCGAAGCGGAACCTGTTGGCTTCCGGGGTAATCGGTCTCCGCATGCCGCAACAGGATCTGATGAATGGTGGGCACCGCCGTGTACCACGTCGCGCGAGCCGCCTGAATATCAGCCCAGAATGTGCGCGCCGAGAACCGCCCGCTAGCGGGTAGCAGCAGAGTCGCCCCGGAAGCAAGCGTTGCCAACAAGGCGGCGATTAACCCGTGTCCGTGATACAGCGGCATCACCGCAACGGTCGCATCCGCCGGGCTGAGCTGATAGGTGGCGATAATGTTGTGGACTGCCCGGGCGATGTTTTCCTGGTTCCAGGGAACCATTTTCGGCGCACCAGTCGTGCCACCGGTGAACATGATCAAAGCATCATCATCCTGCAACCCATCCGGTATTGCAGTGGCCGGGAACAGCTCCGCAGCGGGGTCGAGATCCAGTAGTGCACCTCCACCGCTTACCGTGACCGTAATCGGCCAACACGGTAGCGGCCAGCCCGCTGCCGCGGCGGTAGCAACCAAGACCACCCGAGCACCAACAGCATCAATCCTGGCACGTTGTTCCACCGCAGGTAGAGCTGGATCAAGGGGCACCGCAACGATCCCCGCCCGGGAAGCCGCAAGCACGCCGACAACGAATTCGACACTACTGTTGATGCGTATCGCCATCCGGTCTCCCGGGCGTAAACCGTTTCGCAACAACCGTTCAGCTAATTCATCAGCAAGCCGGATCAGATCCTGATAAGCAAGCGGAATGCGATCAGCGGTAACGATCAGCGCCGGTGACTCAGTGGCTGCCGCGGCGTGCGCCACTAAGTCAGCAACGCCCAGTAGCCGTAGCGGGTCAGCGGTCATCGCGCATGTTCCTTCCCCGAAAGTGGCTACGGTCTTCATCATGACTACACGATCAGCACCCGCCGCGGAACCTTCCCCTGAGCTAACCGACGGGTTTCACCTGGTGGTGGATGCTCTCAAGCTCAATGAGATCAACACCATCTACGGGCTGGTAGGCATCCCGATTACCGACCTAGCCCGGATAGCTCAGGCGGAAGGGATCCGCTATATCGGTTTTCGGCATGAAACGTCAGCCGGCAACGCCGCGGCCGCAGCCGGATTCCTCACCCGCCGGCCAGGTGTCTGTCTGACCGTGTCAGCACCTGGTTTCCTCAACGGGCTGGTGGCTCTAGCTAATGCCACCACAAACTGCTTCCCGATGATCCAGATTTCGGGGTCAAGCGCGCGGGAACTGGTTGATCTGCAGCGCGGAGACTATGAAGAACTCGATCAACTTAGTGCAGCAAGGCCTTTCGTGAAGGCTGCCTACCGAGTCTGTCGAGCACAAGACATCGGACTAGGCATCGCCCGCGCCATTCGCACCGCCGTTTCGGGCCGGCCTGGTGGCGTCTATCTCGACCTACCAGGTGCCGTTCTCAGCCAGACCCTCGATACGGCGGCGGCAGCCAAGACCATCTGGCGAGTCATCGACCCAGCTCCTCGGCAACTACCCGCTCCCGAGGCAATCGATCGGGCATGGACTTTGCTCACCCAAGCGCAACGTCCGCTTATCGTACTCGGCAAGGGCGCAGCATATGCTCAGGTGGACAAAGACATTCGGCGGTTAATCGAAAAAACGGGTATCCCATTTCTGCCGATGTCGATGGCTAAAGGACTACTGCCCGACACCCATCCGCAGTCAGTAGCGGCAGCACGTTCACTAGCCTTAGCCCGAGCCGACGTGGTCATGTTGGTCGGAGCTCGGCTGAATTGGCTTCTTGCCCAAGGCGAATCGCCGCCATGGTCTACCGAGGCAAGGTTTATCCAGATCGATATCGAGGCGTCAGAGTTTGACAGTAACCGTCCCATCGCCGCTCCACTGGCTGGCGATATCAGCTCGGTAGTATCAGCGCTGCTGGACCGGGCAAGCGCACGATCGGTCAATGCCGCACCGGCGTGGCGACAGGAACTCACTGAACGCAAGGCCCGCAACGAAACCGCGATGCGACAACGCCTGGCCGAGAACCCCCATCCGATGCGTTTTTACAATGCGCTGCGGGCGGTGCGCACCGTGCTGCGAAATCATCCCGAGGCCTACCTGATCAACGAAGGCGCCAACACGCTAGACATCGCGCGCAATGTGATCGACATGCCGGTGCCACGACATCGACTCGATACCGGGACGTGGGGCGTGATGGGCATCGGAATGGGCTACGCGATCGCCACAGCCATCGAATCCGGTCAGCCAGTGGTGGCAATCGAGGGCGACAGCGCTTTTGGCTTCAGCGGTATGGATTTCGAAACAATCTGCCGGTATCAGCTGCCCGTAACCGTAATCGTTCTCAACAATGGCGGCGTCTACCGCGGCGACGAAATACAACCGGGCTCAGACCCCGCACCCACCGTCTTGAATGCTCGCGCGCGGCACGAGCTGATTGCCGAGGCGTTCGGGGGACGGGGCTATCACGTGCGCACCCCGTCCGAGCTCGAGTCGGCGCTGACCGAGAGCCTCGAGGCAGGTATACCAACGATCATTGACTGCCAACTTGATCCCGCCGCCGGGGTAGAAAGCGGACACCTCACCCATTTCAACCCTACCCGGGTGGTCTGACTACCGGTTTGCTGTCAGGATTAGTTCATGCGCAAAATGGTTCGCTACATCTCGGTTGTCGCACTCGCGACAATGATGGTTGCGGTATCACCAAGCCCCAGCCAAGCAGCGTTCACCAGATCAGAAACCGGCGCCAACGTTGTCTCGATTCAACCCGTCAGCGGTGCGGTGGTCGGGGTGGCCCACCCGGTGGTCGTGACGTTCACCGGGCCGGTCAACGATCGCGCGACTGCCGAGCGAACTATCAAGATCATTGCACCAAACCGCCCGACCGGACGATTCCTCTGGGCCAACGACCATGTTGTGCAATGGTTTCCAGAGCATTACTGGCCTGCCCACACAAAGGTGGTCGTGCAGGTGCACGGCTTAACAACGGGTTTCGAAACAGGTGATGTCGTCAAAGGTGTCGCCAGCATCTCCGCGCACACTTTCACAATTTTCATCAACGATGAACTAGTTCGTACCATGCCGGCTTCGATGGGTAAACCCAGCCGGCCAACACCGATCGGCTCGTTCACTGCCCTAGAAAAACAGCGCAGCGTCGTGATGGACTCACGAACGATCGGCATCCCACTGAACTCTTCGGAAGGATACCTGCTCACTGCCCAATACGCCGTTCGCGTCACCTGGGGCGGCGTATACGTGCATTCGGCACCGTGGTCGCTGAACTCACAAGGATATGCAAACGTCAGTCATGGCTGCATTAATCTAAGTCCGGATAACGCTGCGTGGTACTTCAACACCGTAAGCGTGGGCGATCCGATCATCGTTGACCCATAACGAGTACGGCTAGTGCCGTCAGCCAGAAGCAGGGTAAACGTTTTCAGCGCAACGATATTCACCTCTGCTGGCGATAAAGAAATCAGTTCATGCCCGCAATAAGCGATGCAACCGAAGCTGCGGCGCTGGATTTCCTTGAACCGATTGAGATTTGAACAGCTAGCCCGGGGCTTGCCGCGATCACCGCTAGCGGTGATCGAAAAACATACGCAGTAACTCGCTGCTGCGGTGTCAGCCTGTGCCGCGCACACATGTGCCGAAAGCATTGCGCAACTGAAAAAGTCATGACAGTCTCCCTCGGAAAGCCGGCCGAAGCCATCGCGCCATCAAGACCTGCCAGCACCCTAGGTATGCGCACGTCACAAAGTCAGGTAGAAAACGTCAAAAGAGAATTTTTGTGCGTAAAGAGGCCGAAGGCTCAGGCAAAACCTAAAGCGCGAGAACTGGATCGGGTTGAAATGGATTGCGGATACGGACTATCGCCTGGACTCATCACGCCCTCACCTCCTTACCGCCAAGACACACGAGGGTGTCATCACGCCACGTGACCATCGCTCGACCTTCAAGTTGGCCGGCCTGAAACCGGGCACAGAACCCAGTTCCGCGGACATTCGAGGCTCCATGGTGGCATTGAACTGGGGTGCAGGTCAAACAGTCGCCGAGATTCACCACCTCACCTCTCAACGCCGTACACTTCATTACCCACCCCACCTTCACCTGTAGGCACGCCCTGGTGGCGTATGCCCGAGTTCTACCACCGGGTAGCAATCAAGCGGCGGTAGCCCAGGGAAACCTCAACGGCACCTACGATTTCCAGGATGATCTCGATATGGCAAATGCAAGAGTTTGGTTTGAGATAGTTGGCGGCCCCGAGGCCAGTCGTAAACCAGCGGCGCCAGCAAGCTCACTGAGCCAACTTGTTGCAATAGCCGCAGTAGCCGAGGCGACAACCCTTGCCGCCGCCCAGGGTGGTATGCATAGTGAATACGGCAGCTTGTCTATCCAAATTTCGGCCGCTACCACCGAAGCAGCGGTGCTCGCTAAGGCCGGTAAGCTGAATCTCTACGCGATGACGGGCTACCTCTATGAGGTGATAGCGATCATCGAAGCCTTGGAAGCCATGAATGGTTTCGGCTCCCCCTATGCCGGCGACGCATTCCAGGACGGTGGTACATCGTTTGCTGAAGATATCAACTACCTTCTGCAAAGCGCCACAGCCACCGATTGGTCCGGCGAAGGCGCCGAAGAGTACAACAAGCAAAACAAGAAGCAGCAGGACCACACAATCACCATTGCAAATGCGGACCAGCGAGCAAACAGCGTCCTGACAGATCAAGCCTTCCAAGTCGAACAGGGCCGCCAAGGACTGGCCGGAACCCGGCTGGCCGTGTTTGGCGCAATCACGGTCGCCTGGATCATCATCAAAATCATCTTAAGCACGGGGTTCACCGCGGCAGCGGCATCGCTCTATCAACTGTTAAGAAATTTCGTAGAGCGCGTATCTTACGTTGCAGCAAGCACAGCATTTGGGTTAATTATTAATTTGCTCATCCAGGGAATACAAAACGGGCAGCACCTCGAAAGCACAATACGCAAATATAAATCTGTTTATAACGATGCCCTCGCAAACATTACCGCACTGACTCCTCAAGCCACGGCGTTAGCCACTTCACGCCTTCCGGCGTGAGATGAACACCGTCACTGCGTACTTGTATACCGTCGACCTTGGCGGTATACACCCCATCTGGGCAAAGCTTTCGCTGTAAGTCAAGTATCTGCACGTTTGAGTTCCGCTTAGTCACGTTGCGTAGCATCGCATTCCACTGGTCAACCCGATCAGGCTCGTCTTCTGGGAACAAACGGCCATCCGGTTTTTCACCGCGCCGACTATATGGCACGGTGGCAACCATGAGTCGAATCTCTTTGTCGCTAAAGATATTTAATGCACGCTGAAGTTCAGCACTCAGATAGGCGTTAAATGACGGTTCACCGATATGGGTCCAGCGACCTTCGTTGACTCGATCGACCGTCTCCCACCGGCCAATGATCAACAACGCGACGTCGGGCTGGTCTTGAGTAATCTCCGCCGACCACCGGGTGGGCCAGGCATCGCATTCCGGTTTTTGCTCGAGCGTTTGACCTAAATACCGATACGGCGTGCCGCGTACCAGGCTGCAACCGATGATGGTGTGGTCAACGAACTGAAACCCCGGGGTGGACGGCAGGTAGTGCATTAATGTCCACCCAATCGAGTCACCAAATACCGAAACGGTGAATGGCCGATGGGGATCTCGCTTGGCCAACGCCTGCATTTCCTGGCCCCCCAGAGGCGGCGACGGCGAGACCGCAGCAACAGCGGATACATTCGGCGAGATGCTCAGGACGCCAGTACTCACCGGAACGATAAGTAGCGTCACCGCCGCCGCTGACGCCAGGGTGGCGCCAGCCAGCGGCAATAATGGCACCAAGATGGGCCGCCAACGTTGGACTGGTCGTTCGATCACCCACCAGGAAACCGTGGCCACTACCAGTGTGAGGGCACAGCGGGCAGCAAACAATCGAACTCCCGACCAACCGGTGCGGTCCCCGTTGAGCACCAAGAAAATCGGCCAGTGCCAAAGATAGGTGCCATAAGAGATGGTTCCCAACCAGACCAACGGCCGCACCGCCAAGATACGAGCAATCCATCCGCGTTGCTCTAGCGCTACCGGGGCAACAACCACCACCGCCGCAACAGCCACCACAATCAGCAGCCCGGCACGGAACTCCCGCGATTCTCCCGTGGCGTAATGAGTGACCAAAGCCAGCCCGGCAATTCCGATGATCGGCAACCAGCGGGCGACCCACCGACTCCAGCGGGAACGAATCAAGCACCAGCCACGATTAAGCGATGACCAATCTCCGACCAGAAGAGCCGAGGCTGCAGCGCCGGTCAGCAGCGCCTGCGCACGAGTGTCGGTGCCGAAATAGACCCGGTCAGTTGGGCCCTGCCCGGCCAGCACGATAGCCGCCGCGGCAGAGGCCAACGCACCTAACGCAGCCAGAATGAAGACCGCCAAGCGGACCGCGCCTACGGTGCCCCAGACGTTGCGGCGCCGCGCTCTGGCCGCTAAGCCGAGAGCTACCGCAATCAGCAGGAGCGGCCACAGAAAGTAATACTGCTCTTCGACCCCAAGAGACCAGGTGTGCTGCAGGGGAGAAGGTGGCGCACCTTGGGTGAAGTAATCGGTCTTCTCCGCGATGAACCGCCAGTTAGCCGCCCACAAAAAGGTGGCCACCGCGTCGTTTCTCAAGCCAGCAACAACCTCACCCGGAAGAAGTTGGTGCACCAGACCTACCGTCAGCACCATCACCACCAGGGCGGGCAACAACCGGCGTGCCCGCCGAATCCAGAAGGCAGGAAGGTCAATACGACCGTTGCATCTCAGCTCGTCGAACAGGAGCGAGGTGATCAGGAATCCGCTGAGCACAAAGAAAATGTCGACCCCGATGAAGCCGCCGCTCATGCCAGCGATGCCGCCATGCTCGGCCAGGACTAGCGCGACCGCGATGGCCCGTAAGCCATCCAACGCGGGGACACCTCGCCGCCGACGCGAACGATCATTAGCCGATTGGCCAGCGCGTGAGACGGGAGCAACCCATCGGGGCCCTCCAGCCGACCGTGCGATTCCCCTCCTCATAATCACCGCAAGCTTAGGTGCCGCCCGGCAAGATCAGCGTCAAGACACGCAAGGGTTTTCGCGTCCTTAGCTATACGACAGCTATACGACATTGAGCACCGTGTGGCGGCTGGCGCACAATAGATGACTTCGGCGGGTATCCGCTAAGAGCCACGAAGGGTGGGCGATGAAGGTTCTGGGCGTAGTCACCGCCGTTGGTGACATGACCGGTGCCGCGGCGCAAGCATTGCGAAGCAGCGCACAAACCGCGGTGGATGCCGTCAGCGCAGTGCAGACACTTGCCGGCCCGGTCGTGCAGTCGGTGAGCCAATCGACCGCCATGATGCTCGGGAAGAACCCCTCCCCTGCTCCTGCCGCACCGCCAGTGCGCTGGCACAGCGGTCAGCGGGTTCATCTAGACCTGGATCCGTTGTTACCGTTCCCTCGCTGGCACGAACACGCGGCAATCGTGGAAGAGCCCGTTCGCAACATCCCCGGCGTGGCCGCAGCCCATGTCGAAGGCGTGCTGGGCCGGTTGGTAGTCGAACTTGACGATGACGCCAACAGTGACCTGGTCCTCGCTGAAGTTCGTCACATAGTTTCCGCTAAAGCCGCCGAGCTGGCCGCGACCGGAGCAAAATCCGCGACTCGCACTGCGCCATTCGCCGACCCGGGTAACCCGCTAGCGATCTTGGTGCCGCTGACCGCCGCAGCAATGGACGTCGTCGCAATCGGCGCGGCAGTTACCGGATGGGTAGTCCGATTGCCCGCCGCACCGCGAACCACTCGAGCCGCGGTCACGTTGATCAATCACCAGCCACGCATGGTGTCACGGCTCGAGGCGAAACTTGGCCGAGTGGGTACCGACATCGTGCTCGCTGCGTCAACAGCGGCAGCCAGTGGCCTGACTCAAGCGGTCGGCACACCGCTGCTCGATCTGGTGCAACGCAGCCTGCAAATATCGGAGGCAGCGGCACATCGGTATCGGTGGCGGCAACGGGAGCCCGAGCTTGCCACCCCGAAACGGCCGCAGGCCCCCGTGGTACCCGTCATCTCCTCCGCCGGGGTCGATGTGCAAACCCCGCGGCACAATTGGTCTGCCGCGGAGGCCGGCGAGGCATCCCACGTCGTGGTCGGTGGAGCCATCGATGCGGCCATGGACACCGCTAAGGGATCCATGGCCGGCCCGGTGGAGCACTACGCCGATCAATCCGCAAGCGCCGCGCTGGTTGCCGCGGCGGGAGCACTGATAGCTGGCGGCGGCACCGAAGACGCCGCGGGCGCGGTGCTTGCCACGGTTCCCCGAGCAGCCCATACCGGGCGGCAAGCTTTTGCGGCAGTGCTCGGTCGTGGGCTCGCCAATGATGGGCAGCTGGTCCTAGACCCCGGCGCCCTACGCCGCTTAGACCGAGTCCAAGTCGTCGTCATCGACGGCGCAGCACTGCGCGGTGACGCCCGAGCCGTATTACACGCGGAAGGCGATGCGCCAGGGTGGGATGATGACCGCGTTTACGAAGTCGTCGACGCACTCTTGCACGGCGAACAGGCACCCGAGCCGGACCCCGATGAGTTACCAGCGACAGGGGCACGCTTGAGATGGACGAAGACCCAGGGGCCCTCCGCGACACCAGCCCATGGTCTCGAGCATGCCGACCTCATCGTCGATGGCCAATGCGTGGGCAAAGTCGCCGTCGGCTGGGAAGTCGATCCGTTCGCTATCGCCCTACTACAGACCGCGAATCGAACCGGAGCCCGTGTGGTGCTGCGGCACGTGGCTGGCACCCAAGACCTGACCGCCAGTGTGGCCGTCAGCCATCCGGCCGGAACACCGTTGCTGGGTTTGGTCCGTGAGTTACGCATGGATCGCGGGCCCGTGCTACTGATCACCGCATTGCACCCAGACTTCGCGTCCACCGATACCTTGGCAGCATTGGCCATCGCCGATGTCGGGGTGGCCCTCGACGACCCTCGTGCAGCGACACCGTGGACCGCCGACATCATCACCGGCACCGACCTCGCCGCCGCCGTCCGGATCTTGTCCGCGCTACCGGTAGCTCGAGACGTCAGCGAAGCATCCGTCCGGCTCGCCAAGGGCGGCAGCACCCTGGCCGGCCTGCTGCTGGTTGCGGGGGACCCACGCAACGGAAAAGGGAACACCCTGAGCTTGCAACGCTGGCTTAACCCGGTGAATACGGCTGGCTTGGTCGCGTTGGTGTCGGGGGCGTTATCGGCCAGCAGCGTGCTCCGAGAACCTGATCCAGCACCACAGTCTCTTACTGCCTGGCATGCGTTAGACCCCGAGATCGTCTATTCGCGACTCGCCGGCACGCCAAGCCACCTGGCCCCCATCGTCA
>JAIENC010000278.1 GCA_019751635.1 Mycobacteriaceae bacterium | reverse complement strand
GACCAAGAGGTCGGAGACTTTCACCACCGCTGACGACAACCAGCCGTCGGTGCAGATTCAGGTCTACCAGGGTGAGCGTGAGATCGCCTCGCACAACAAGCTGCTGGGCGCTTTTGAGCTGACCGGTATCCCGCCAGCCCCGCGGGGCATTCCGCAGATCGAGGTCACTTTCGACATCGACGCTAACGGCATTGTGCATGTCACGGCCAAAGACAAAGGCACAGGCAAGGAGAACACGATCCGAATCCAGGAAGGTTCCGGCCTGTCCAAGGAAGAGATCGACCGGATGGTCAAAGACGCGGAAGCGCACGCTGAGGAGGACCGCAAGCGTCGAGAAGAGGCCGACGTTCGTAACCAGGCCGAGACGCTGGTCTACCAGACTGAGAAGTTCATCAAAGAGCAGCGGGAAGCTAAAGAGTCTGGGGGTGGCGCTGCGATCCCCGAAGAGACCTTGAGCAAGGTTGACACCGCGATCACCGCAGCCAAGACGGCGCTTGCCGGCACCGATATCGCCGCTATTAAGTCGGCGATGGAGAAGTTGGGGCAAGAATCTCAGGCACTGGGTCAGGCGATCTACGAAGCCACTCAAGCCGCTCAACCCGCAGGTGGGGCTGGCGATGGCGGTGCTAGTGATGTCGTGGACGCGGAGGTGGTCGAAGAGCGGGAGGACAAGTGACCGAAGACAGCTCACGTGAGCAGGTGACGGTCACCGACAAACGGCGGATCGATCCGGAAACCGGTGAAGTGCGACCCGCCGCTGTTGGTGATGCCCAAACCGGACCGAGTGACACCGAGGCGGCTACTTTGCTCGCCGATGTTGACACCGCGATTGGTCAAGTGGCGGAGCTGACTGCTGATTTGCAGCGAGTGCAAGCGGATTTCGCTAACTATCGCAAACGCGCGTTGCGTGATCAGCAGGTGGCAGCGGATCGGGCCAAAGCCACCGTGATCAATGAACTGCTGGGTGTGCTCGATGATTTTGATCGGGCCCGCCGGCACGGTGATCTGGAGTCGGGTCCGCTGAAGTCCGTCGCAGACAAGCTGACCGGCGCATTGACCGGGCTCGGCCTGACCGCGTTTGGTGCCGAAGGCGACGATTTTGACCCGGTGCTGCATGAAGCTGTGCAACACGAAGGGGATGGGGCGCAGGGCTCCAAACCAGTGATCGGCACAGTCATGCGGTATGGCTACAGGCTGGGCGAGCAGGTGCTGCGGCATGCCTTGGTGGGGGTGGTTGACGACCTTCCCGACGAGTCCGCCGACGCCACCAGCGGTGGTGACGGCGCCGCGACAGGCGGGGCTGATACTCGCGATAACACCCGCGGCCCCGGGGCAGAAGACGCAGAATCAGAATCACCGAGTCATTAATGGCGTGAAGGGGGTGACGCGGTATGGCCCAACGAGAATGGGTCGAAAAGGACTTCTATAAGGAGTTGGGCGTCTCCCCTGACGCCAGCCCTGAGGAGATCAAACGCGCCTATCGCAGATTAGCCCGTGATCTGCATCCCGATGCCAACCCCGACAATCCCGCTGCTGGTGAACGGTTCAAGGCGGTGTCGGAGGCGCATAATGTGCTCTCGGATGCGGCCAAGCGCAAGGAGTACGACGAGACTCGTCGGCTGTTTGCCGGGGGTGGATTTGGGCGCCGGTTCGGTGACAGCTATACCAGCGGTGGCGATGGGGCTGAGTTCAATCTCAGCGATTTGTTCGATGCCGCCGGACAATCGGGCGGTACCAACATTGGTGATCTGTTTGGTGGCTTGTTCGGTCGCGGCGCTACGCCTCGCCCGAGCCGGCCCCGCCGCGGCAATGACCTCGATACCGACACCCAGCTGGACTTTGTTGAGGCAGCCAAGGGTGTAGCCATGCCCTTGCGGATCACCAGTCCCGCGCCGTGCACCAACTGCCACGGCAGCGGTGCCCGTCCCGGCACCAGTCCCAAAGTATGTGCCAACTGCAATGGCTCGGGGGTGGTCAGCCGTAACCAGGGGGCGTTCGGTTTTTCTGAACCGTGCACGGATTGCCGTGGCAGCGGGTCAATCATCGAGAATCCCTGTGAGCAGTGCAAAGGTACCGGTATCACCACCCGGAGCCGCACCATTAATGTGCGGATTCCGCCAGGCGTCGAGGATGGTCAGCGGATCCGGTTACCGGGACAGGGGGAGGCGGGTCTGCGGGGCGCACCCTCGGGTGACCTCTACGTGACGGTGCACGTGCGTGCCGACAAAGTGTTCGACCGTGCTGGTGACGACCTCACCGTGACCGTTCCGGTGAGCTTCGCCGAATTAGCCCTCGGCACCACATTGTCGGTTCCGACGCTAGACGGCAAGGTTGGCGTCCGAGTGCCCAAAGGTACGGCCGATGGCCGTATTCTGCGGGTGCGTGGCCGCGGCGTGCCTAAACGCGGCGGCGGTAGCGGGGATTTGCTGGTGACCGTCAAGGTTGCGGTGCCGCCTAACCTGGAGGGGAACGCGCAAGAGGCGCTGGAGGCTTACGCGGACGCTGAGCGGTCCAGCGGCTTTAACCCACGTGCTGGATGGGCAGGCAACCGCTGATGACCGCGAACGACGATGCTCGAACCTTCCTGATTTCGGTAGCTGCCGAGCTGGCCGGGATGCATGCACAAACGCTGCGCACCTACGACCGGCTCGGGTTGGTGCGGCCGCGTCGTACCTCCGGTGGCGGGCGTCGCTATTCGCAACACGATGTTGAGCTGCTTCGTGAGGTGCAGCGGCTCTCCCAAGATGAGGGCGTCAACCTGGCCGGCATCAAACGCATTATTGAGTTGACCAACCAGGTTGCTGCCCTACAGTCCAGGCTCAACGAGATCTCTGATGAGCTGGCAACGCTGCAGGCGGCGAGACCACGCCGGGAAGTAGCGCTGTTACCCAAGAACACGGCGTTGGTGGTGTGGCAGCCGCGGCGGTAGGTAGCTGGGCGCTAACTGTGTTCTTGGTGTGCTGTTGGTTGCGCTGAACTCCGGCCAGCTGCGACTTCGGCGGGGATAACATCGGCGTATGCCGTAGTTGTCGCAACGTCGTCAACATCGGTCGTGATCGTCGGCTCTTCGGCGGTGGTCGACGTTTTCGCAGCTGATGCAGTGGGTGCTTTGGCTGTGGCGGATGCGCGGGACGTCAGGAAGGTGTCGGCGAAGCTGCGCGTCTTGGAGAGTGGTGTTGTGGATGCCTTGGCGGAGGCGGTGGCGCCAGGCAGCCGGAAAGCATTGGCGAAACTGGGCGCGTGTGATGTAGGTGCGGTGAGGGCTCCGACCGAGGGCGCTAGCTGCATGCTCGCCCGTATCTTGTTCGCCTGGTCGGCCACGTCTTGATATTCCTGATTTGGGTCTTGCAGGTCGTCTGCGGTGGAATTTCCATCGGTGATCAGCAGGCCGAATAATACGCTAGCTGTAATCGTTGCAGAAATGCATGGTAGGAGGACAATAAAGGGTAACCACGGCTCGGAGACTTGAGTTATCTTTTCCACGCCCTGTGACCAGCGCGGTTTTCTGAAATTTTCCGGGTCTTCCATTGGGCACGCATTTGCTTCGGCGGCAAAAAATTCAGCGGCCCTAGAAAAGCCATGATCAATACCAGTAATCCGATAAGGATAATTTTTATTTCGGCTATTTCTTTTCGTAGCTGCTTTACCTGGTCGGCCTGTAGTTGCACGGTGTGTGCTGTCGCGGTATCGGCGGCAGCTGTTCGCTGAACTAGTTTTATTAAGTCCCGGTTGATGTCGGAGTAGTTCTGCGCCCCAGTGCCCGACCACTGGCTTCGGTCTGCATCTGCGTGTGTCAAGATGCCATAGATGGAATCGAACTTAGACTGACCGTTATCGGGGGTAAATGCGGTTCCGGTGTTCGGCTCAGCTAAGCCATTTAATAGTTCCAAGGCATTGATGTACGCCCAGGTTCCGTACACAATTCCGTAGCAGATTGCGGCAATGCTTTGCGTGATGGTTTTGTTGCGGGAGAAGTCTTTCGTATAGCGTTCGAAGCCGCCGGCTATTATCACGCCGGGGTCGCCGTAGGGATTGCTTAGTGTCAGGCGTAAATACATCAAAATAACCTCACCGGCGTCGGCGGCGAAGTCGAGCCCAAGGTCGCCGGCCACTTTCTTGGCCTCAACAGAGTCGACAACGCAGCGGACGGCATCGAGGACGGCGGTTACCGCCGCAATCCCCTTTACTACTAAAACCCCATAGAACGGGTTCGGCGCTGGCGCTACAGGTTCCATGTTTTTGGCAGCTTCCCCTGTGTTGGTTGGTTAGGGTATGGCACGCAACGCCGCGGAATGTTCATTGTAGTAGCGATTCGGCAAGGTTGCTGGGTGATTCCATGGATCGTCACGTGACACCACGACGGTCGGCGGGCCGCTCGATGCCTGGGGCATCCGATCTCCCTGCGGCTATGGCACCGGATCATGGCGGATGTTTCCCGGCGGAGCGCCTTGAGCGATTAACGCGGCCTTTGTTGCGGCAATCATGGCGGGTCTGCCGCTGATCAGGATCTGTCGATCGCCCCAGCTGCCATATTGGGTGACAACCTCGGGTAACCGCCCGGTCTGTCGGACATGCAGGCCACGAGGCGGCGAGGGGTCGGGGTAGTCGACGGCCCAGGCCGGGTTCCGGTTGTACTCCGACACCGGGGATACCAGCAGCCAGGAGTTGTGCGATGCAACCTCCCACAGGGTGCGCAGGTCGTAGAGTTCGCACGGATACCGGGCGCCGAAGAAAAGATGCACTCGCGGGTTGATCGCGTAGCGGCTCAGGTCCAGGATTAAGGCCCGCAGTGGGGCTAAGCCCGTGCTGCCGGCCACCATCAGAATGTCTCCGGCGTTACGGTCGACATGCAGGGCGCCGTGCGGGCTGGATAACCGCCAGCGGTCGCCAGGGCGGGTTTCGTTGACGAGAACGGGGCTGACCAGGCCTCCCGGTACGACGCGGACGTGAAACTCGATGGCGCCATTGGGGTCGGTCGGGATGGCCGGGCTCAAGTACCGCCACCGCCGTGGGCACTGCGGGATCTGAACGTTGAGGTACTGGCCGGGGTGGTAGTGCATGGGGTGGTCCAGGTGTAGCCGGATGACCGCGAGATCGCGGGATACCCGACGGTTGTCGAGGACTGTGCCGTCCCACCAGGCAGGATCGGTGTCTGCGGCGGCGGCGCCGCTCATCACCCCAGTGATGAGGCGCAGCGACTGCTGGGCGGCCTCGTCGACGGCGTCGCTCCAGGCGTCGCCGAGGTCATTACGCAACGTCGCATACAGTGCGGGCCGTAGCGTCTCGTAGTGTGTCGGCAGTACCCCGTATTTGCGGTGATCTCGGCCCAGTTGAGCAAGAAAAGTCACCAATGTTTGGGCCCGCTGCGCGACCAGTTCGCCATAAACCCACCGCAGCGCGTGTGTGAAGCTGGCGCGCTGGCCGTCCATCTCGGGTGGGAAGAGATCACGTACCGAGGTGTCCAGCGCAAACCAGCGGGCATAGAACCGGCCCACCAGCCCGTCGGCGTGGTGGCAGTTTCGTCGCGCAAAGGCGCCCTGTAGTACCCGCAGCGCATCAGGGTCTTCCAGGCCCACGGGCCTCGATTCTAGGCCGATCCGCGGGCGTTGCTGCCCCTTTGCCGGGTCGCGTTAGCCGCCTGCGTGCAACAGACTGTCAATTCCGTTGTGCAGCACCATTAATCCGATCAGCACTAAGATGACTGCCAGCATGGCGGAGTTGTGTTTTTCCATCCAGGCTTTGAGTCGGGTGAGTGGATCGTCGAGACGGTTGCCGGCGGCGGCATAGGCCAACACAGGGAGCGCGACAGATGAGGCTGAGACGCCGACAAAGAAGGCGGCGGGTAGCCAGCCGTCGGTGATGCCGAGTCCAGCGCTGCTGATGGTGAGTCCGGCGGTTGCGCACATCAGCGACACCTCAGGTCGACCCACCGCTAACGCCGCTGCGATGGCTCCGGCTCGTGATGTGGTGATGTTGGTCATGGAGCGCATCCAGAACGGCACATGTGAGCGGCTATGCCGGTTAAGCCACTGGTAGATGCCGAACCCGATGAGCAGCGTCCCGGCGGCTACGCGGAACCATGAAACCCAGGGCGGCGCTTTGTGTAGACCGGTGATCAAGTCGGAGAACGTGATGAAGATCGCCGTCAACGCGGTGATCGACGCGAGCCAGCCGGCGAGGAACGCCAGGCCGCTCGGCCGGGGCTGTGGTGAATGCAAGACCAGCACGGCTGGGATGACCGACAGTGGTGAGAGGGCGATCACCAATGCCAGGGGTAGCAGCTGTACCAGCAAGGAAGTTGATCCGGCCATAACGTGAGAACGTTAGCTGATCCTGGATTGAAGGTAACTATTTCGCTGTTCAGATGGGGTATTGGGGGTGGCCGCAAGGCGGTCCGGTGCCGGTGAATCGCAGTGCGTCGTGCGGGGTTGCGTAACGTATTTTCTGGAAGTGGCAAAATTGAGTGGAATAGACTCAAGATTGACGACGTTACACATCGCGACAAGCATTTCTGGACGTATCGGACGGACCAGATCGACCCAATAGAACCCGATGGAGGTTGTCGTGGATTCTTTCAATCCGACTACCAAGACCCAAGCCGCGCTGACCTCAGCGTTACAGGCCGCATCCGCTGCTGGGAACCCCGAGATTCGCCCCGCTCACCTGCTGATGGCTTTGTTGACGCAGGCTGAGGGGATCGCGGTGCCGCTACTGGAGGCCGTCGGAGTCGATCCCGCCACGATCCGTACCGAAACCGACCGCCTCCTGAAAAGGCTGCCGCAGGCGAGCGGGGCCAGCGCACAGCCTCAGCTGTCTCGTGAGTCGCTGGCGGCGATCACTGCTGCTCAGCACCTGGCCACCGAACTCGATGACGAATATGTCTCCACCGAGCACATCATGGTGGGCTTGGCGACCGGCGATTCTGAGGTGGCCAAGCTGCTGACCGGACACGGGGCCTCCCCGCAAGCGCTGCGGGAAGCGTTCGTCAAGGTGCGTGGCAGCGCCCGGGTGACCAGCTCCGATCCGGAGTCCACCTATCAGGCTCTGGAGAAATACTCCACTGACCTCACCGCCAGGGCTCGTGAAGGCAAGCTGGATCCAGTGATCGGCCGGGACAATGAGATCCGTCGGGTAGTGCAGGTGTTGTCTCGTCGGACCAAGAACAATCCGGTGCTTATTGGCGAACCTGGCGTCGGTAAGACCGCAATCGTCGAAGGCTTAGCGCAGCGCGTGGTCGCCGGCGATGTGCCAGAGAGCCTGCGTAACAAGACCATCGTCGCTCTCGATCTTGGTTCGATGGTGGCGGGCTCGAAGTATCGTGGCGAATTTGAGGAACGGCTTAAAGCTGTTCTTGACGACATCAAGAACTCCGCCGGTCAAATCATCACATTCATCGACGAGCTGCACACCATTGTGGGTGCCGGCGCGACTGGTGAAGGCGCCATGGATGCCGGCAACATGATCAAGCCAATGTTGGCCCGTGGTGAGTTGCGGCTGGTCGGTGCGACCACACTCGACGAATACCGCAAGTACATTGAGAAAGATGCCGCGCTGGAGCGACGTTTCCAGCAGGTGTTTGTCGGGGAGCCGTCGGTGGAGGACACCATCGGCATCTTGCGGGGGCTCAAAGACCGCTACGAGGTGCATCACGGTGTGCGCATCACCGACTCGGCGTTGGTGGCCGCCGCCACGTTGAGCGATCGGTATATCACCGCGCGCTTCCTGCCGGACAAGGCGATCGACCTGGTTGACGAGGCGGCCAGCCGGTTACGGATGGAGATCGATTCCCGGCCGGTTGAGGTCGACGAAGTTGAGCGATTGGTGCGGCGCTTGGAGATCGAAGAGGTGGCGCTGGCCAAAGAAGAGGATGCGGCGTCTCGGGAACGGTTAGAAAAACTGCGTGGCGAACTAGCCGACCAGAAAGAAAAATTGGCTGAACTGACTACCCGCTGGCAGAACGAGAAAAGCGCGATCGAGGTTGTTCGGGAACTCAAAGAGCAGCTGGAAGCGCTGCGCGGCGCTTCGGAGCGTGCCGAACGTGACGGGGACCTCGCCAAGGCCGCGGAATTGCGTTACGGCCGCATTCCTGAAGTGGAAAGGAAACTTGACGCTGCGCTGCCGCAAGCGCAGGCCCGCGAGCAATTGATGCTGAAAGAAGAAGTTGGTCCCGACGATATCGCCGATGTGGTGTCGGCGTGGACCGGTATTCCGGCCGGCCGGATGATGGAAGGCGAGACAGCCAAGCTGCTGCGGATGGAAGATGAATTGGGCCAGCGTGTCATTGGTCAGCGGCGGGCGGTGCACGCTGTTTCCGATGCGGTGCGCCGCAGCCGGGCGGGAGTGTCTGACCCTAATCGGCCAACCGGTGCATTCATGTTTCTCGGGCCGACCGGCGTCGGCAAGACAGAGTTGGCTAAGGCGCTGGCCGAATTTTTGTTCGATGACGAGCGTGCGATGGTCCGCATCGACATGAGCGAGTATGGCGAAAAACACACGGTTGCCCGGCTGATCGGCGCCCCGCCCGGCTACGTTGGCTATGAAGCCGGTGGTCAGTTGACCGAGGCGGTGCGCCGGCGCCCCTACACCGTGGTGCTCTTCGATGAGATTGAGAAGGCCCATCCCGATGTGTTCGATGTGCTGTTGCAGGTTCTTGACGAGGGTCGACTCACCGACGGACACGGCCGTACTGTCGATTTCCGCAACACCATTTTGATCTTGACGTCTAATCTTGGGTCGGGCGGCACCCCGGAACAGGTCATGGCCGCGGTCCGGGCCGCATTTAAGCCGGAGTTCATTAATCGACTTGATGATGTGCTGGTCTTCCAGGGGCTTAACCCCGAAGAGTTGGTGCAGATCGTTGACATCCAGCTGGCTCAGCTGCAGAAGCGGTTAGCGCAACGGCGACTGCACTTGGAGGTATCGCTGGTGTCAAAACGGTGGTTGGCTCAGCGCGGGTTCGATCCGGTCTACGGGGCGCGGCCTTTGCGGCGCTTGGTGCAGCAAGCGATTGGTGACCAGCTGGCCAAGATGCTGCTCTCCGGTGCAGTGCATGACGGTGACAGGCTGCCGGTCAATGTCAGCCCGGACGGTGACGCATTGATTCTGGGCTGAGTTTGCCTGGGCGAGCAGACGTGAAAGCCCCCGCACGCCCGGCGTGTCGGGGGCTTTCACGTCTGCTCGGCAAAGAAAGGCGCTGTGACTGGGTTGTGACCTGCTCGCATTCTCGGTTCTGGGGCGACAGCAGATAGGCTAGGGGCGATGGTCCCGCTCTGGTTCACGCTGTCCGCACTGTGCTTCGTCGGTGCGGCGGTGTTACTTTATGTTGATCTTGATCGACGCCGAGGGCACAACAGGCGTCGTAAGTCGTGGGCGCGGTCGCACGGATTCGACTACGAGGTGGAGTCCACCGAGATCCTGCAGCGCTGGAAGCGCGGTGTGATGTCCTCGGTTGGCGATATCGCCGCACGCAACGTGGTGCTGGGTCAGATCCGTGGCGAGGCAGTGTACATCTTTGACCTCGAAGATGTCGCTACAGTGATAGCGCTGCATCGCAAAGTGGGCACCAACGTCGTCGTTGACCTGCGGCTTAAAGAACTCAAAGAGCCTCGTGAGAGCGATATCTGGTTGTTGGGTGCAATCGGTCCGCGGTT
>JAIENC010000098.1 GCA_019751635.1 Mycobacteriaceae bacterium | reverse complement strand
CTGCAGCCGGAGCGGCTGGCGTGGGCACCCCAGGTAGGGCGGCAGCCGGCACCGCTGGCGCACCGGCGGGGAGCGCGGCCTCAGCCGCGGGGGCACCCGCGGCACTCTTCTGGGCGGCCTGCATGATCGACGGCATCACGACGCCCTTGAGTAGGTCGATAAGCTGACCGGCGCCCAACTGGTTAGCGGTGCTCATTAAGTCGTTGACCAGACCGCCGCCGCCGGAGCTTCCGGTGCCTACCTGTGCCGGCATAGCGCCCAAGGAGGGATCACCCAGGATGGGGTAGGTGCCATCGGCGCCCGGGTCTAACCCGATTGGCGCCGCGATCGGTACCTCATTGGGTCCGGATATGGCCGGAGTGGCCAGCGCTGGATCCACGCCTACCGTGGCCAGGCCGGGTGTTGCTGCTGAGGGCAGTGCGCCAGGCGTGGTTAGTCCTGGCGTTAGACCAGGTGTCAGGCCCGGCGTTAGACCGGGTGTGGCCAGTCCGGGTGTCAGGCCCGGCGTTAGACCGGGTGTTAGGCCCGGTGTCAGACCAGGTGTGGCCAGTCCGGGTGTCAAGCCTGGCGTTAGACCGGACGTGGCCAAGCTTGGGCTGGCCAGCCCAGGTGTACCGCTAGGACTTAGGCCACTCGGGACCGGCGGCAGATTGATGCCGAACTGCGACAGGCCCTGGGACAATGCCGACATCACCTCGTTGGGTAAATCGCCCACGGTGGCCGCCGGCACGAATTCCTGATGTTGCGGGGCGGCTTGCAGGCTTACCGTCGCCTGGTAAATAGCGAAATAGGCAAGGGGACTGGCGACTGCCAAGGCGGCGGCCGCACTGATGGCCGTTGAAAGCGTGCGTCGGCGTCGGTTCGGCATGAGAGTCCTCCTCCATCTGGACCACGGAAATTTCGGGGAAATGCCCTGTTCAGCAGGGGAAATGGCCCCCGGGGCTCCATGGCGTGCAGCCCACTTGGTCGATGGTACAGCTGAGGTTATTGAGACTCATGTGGCGATATTGAATTGTGAGACAACCGCGTTGCGAGAGCGATCTGAGCTAACGTGGCGTGGCGCTGGCCAAGTTGACTGAGGCCGGTATCGAGGGTGTACAGCCGCCAATCCGGGCTCCAGGCGCGCAGTCAGATAACCTAAGCAACCGATGACCGCTCGTTATGACCTTCTCGTCGTCGGCTCAGGGTTCTTTGGCCTGACGATAGCCGAGCGCGTTGCTACTCAACTGGACAAGCGTGTCCTGGTTGTGGAGAAGCGCGCACACCTCGGCGGTAACGCCTACTCCGAGGCTGAGCCGCGGACCGGGATCGAGGTGCACAAATACGGTGCGCATTTATTCCATACCTCCAATAAGAAGGTCTGGGATTACGTGCGGCAGTTCACCACGTTCACCGATTACCGGCATCGGGTTTTTGCGATGCACGCCGGGCAGGCCTATCAGTTCCCGATGGGACTGGGCTTGGTTTCGCAGTTCTTCGGAAAATACTTCACTCCCGACCAAGCACGGCAGCTCATCGCTGAACAAGCCGCCGAAATCCGCACGGCCGACGCTACCAATCTCGAGGAGAAAGCGATCTCGTTGATTGGCCGGCCGCTCTATGAGGCGTTTGTTAAGGGCTATACCGCCAAACAGTGGCAGACCGATCCAGCCGAGCTTCCGGCCGCGGTGATTAGCCGGCTGCCGGTGCGTTACACATTTGACAACCGGTATTTCAGTGACGACTACGAAGGCCTGCCGGTCGATGGCTACACCGCGTGGTGTGAGCGGATGGCCGCTGACGATCGCATAGAGGTTCGGCTCAATACCGACTGGTTTGATGTTCGCGCCGATATCCGGGCGGCCAGCCCCGATGCCCCAGTTGTCTATACCGGTGCGTTGGACCGCTATTTCGACTACGCCGAGGGGCGGCTGGGCTGGCGCACGCTGGACTTCGATGTTGAGGTATTACCTATCGGTGATTTCCAAGGCACCTCGGTGATGAACTACAGCGATCTCGACGTGCCCTACACCCGTATTCACGAGTTTCGGCATTTCCATCCGGAACGGAGCTACCCCACCGACAAAACGGTGATCATGCGGGAGTACTCGCGGTTCGCTGAGGATGCCGATGAGCCGTACTACCCCATCAACACCGAGGCAGACCGGGCACTGTTGGCTACCTATCGTGCCCGGGCGGGAGCGGAAACGGCATCATCGAAAGTATTGTTCGGCGGACGTCTGGGCACCTACCAATATTTGGACATGCATATGGCCATTGCGAGCGCACTCAACATGTACAACAACATCCTCGCCCCGCACCTACGGGACGGGGTTCCGCTGCCCACCACGGCAGCTGACGAAAGCGGCCGCTGATGAGCCCGAAAGCTGTCAGCCTGCTGGCTCGAGTGATCCTGCCGCGTCCCGGTGAACCACTTGACGTGCGCAAGCTGTACTTAGAAGAGTCGACCACCAACGCGCGGCGCGCGCATGCGGTGACTCGCACCACGCTGCAGATCGGTGCGGAGTCTGGAGTCTCGTTTGCCACCTATTTCAACGCCTTCCCGGCCAGCTATTGGCGGCGCTGGACCACGTGCACCTCGGTGGTGTTGCGCGTCGAATTGATGGGTGCTGGCCGCGTCGACGTGTATCGGACCAAGGCGACTGGGGCACGGATCATGGTTGCCGGCCGCGAATTCACCAGCAACGCCGAGCAGTTGACCGCTTTAGAGTTCGAGGTGGGGTTGGAGCCCTTCGAGGACGGCGGTTGGATCTGGTTCGACATCACCACCGACACCGATGTCACCCTGCATCGGGCGGGCTGGTACGCCACCACTTCGGCGCCGGGCACGGCAAACATCGCGGTGGGCATCCCCACCTTTAACCGGCCCGCTGATTGCGTTAACGCGCTACGCGAACTTACCGCGGATCCCCTGGTGGACGAGGTGATTGGCGCTGTGATCGTGCCTGATCAAGGTACGAACAAGGTTCGCGAGCATCCCGACTTTCCCGCCGCGGCGGCGCAGTTAGGCAATCGGCTGTCCATGCATGATCAACCCAACCTCGGCGGTTCGGGTGGCTACAGCCGAGTGATGTATGAGGCATTGAAAAACACCGATTGCCAGCAAATTCTTTTCATGGACGACGACATTCGTTTGGAACCGGACACCATCTTGCGGGTGCTGGCAATGCACCGTTTCGCCAAGACGCCGATGCTGGTGGGCGGCCAGATGCTCAACCTTCAGGAGCCGTCGCACCTGCACATCATGGGTGAGGTGGTGAATCGATCCAACTTTATGTGGACCGCTGCACCGCACACCAAATACGACCATGATTTCGCGACTTACCCGTTGTCGGATGACAACTCCTACAGCAAACTCCTGCATCGCCGTATCGATGTCGACTACAACGGCTGGTGGACGTGCATGATCCCACGGCAAGTCGCCGAAGAACTGGGGCAGCCACTGCCGTTATTCATCAAATGGGACGACGCTGACTACGGGCTGCGTGCTGGTGAACACGGTTACCCGACTGTCACCCTGCCGGGTGCTGCGATTTGGCATATGGCATGGAGCGACAAAGACGACGCTATTGACTGGCAGGCCTATTTCCATCTGCGGAACCGGTTGGTGGTGGCCGCGCTGCACTGGGAGGGCAACGTCACCGGACTGGTACGCAGTCATCTCAAAGCGACGTTGAAACACCTTGCCTGTCTTGAATACTCAACGGTGGCTATTCAAAACCAGGCAATCGACGATTTCTTAGCAGGTCCGGAAAACCTTTTTTCCATCCTGGAAACCGCGCTACCGAATGTGCACCGCATCCGCAAGGCCTTTCCGGATGCCAATATTTTGCCGGCGGCCAGCGAGCTGCCCCCGCCATCGTTGAAAGCTCGGGCCATGCAGCCGCCGACAAATCCCCTAGCTCTTGGCTATCGGCTGGCTCGCGGTGTGCTTAACAACCTCAGCCGGGCCAACCCGGAGCACCACCAGCGCCCACAACTGAATGTGCCCACGCAGGACGCTCGCTGGTTTCTGTTGAGTTTGGTTGACGGCGCCACGGTGACGACGGCCGACGGCTGCGGCGTGGTCTACCGCCAGCGCGACCGGGCCATGATGTTCTCGTTGCTATGGCAGTCGCTACGTCGTCAACGGCAGCTGACCCGCCGGTTCGACGAGATGCGTAGGCGCTACCGCGATGCGTTGCCTCTGCTGTCTGGCACGCAGCAATGGGAGACCGTGCTGTTATCGGCATCCGACTATGCGCCCAAACATGGCTGAGCCGGCAGCGCTCGGCAGCGAAGAAGCGGCTTTGGTGGCCGTTCAGTCGATGCTGGCTGATCGCCCGGGGGCGCTGGCGGCTGCCCGAGGAATGTCCCACTTCGGTGAGCACAGCATCGGTTGGGTTGCCGTATCGCTGCTTGGTGCGGTGCTGCAGCCACGTCGGCGGCGGGCCTGGCTGGTAGCGGGGGCTGGTTCATTCGCCGCGCACGCGGCTGCGGTGTTGATTAAGCGGATCGTGCGTCGGCCCCGGCCACACCACCCGGCTATTACGGTTAATGTGGGCACCCCAAGCCGACTCAGCTTCCCGTCGGCGCATGCCACGTCCACCACCGCCGCGGCCGTTTTGTTGGGCCGGGCCACGGGTCTGCCGCTGCCCGCGGTATTGATTGCGCCAATGGCGTTGTCGCGCATGCTGCTGGGGGTGCACTACCCCAGCGATGTCGCGGTTGGTGTGGGCGTCGGCGCCGCCGTCGCAGCAATGGCGATTCGGCTGGACGGTCGAATGCCGATAATCCGGGTCAGTAACCCCGCAGCAAACCCCAGTGAGGGTGGCCAATGAGTGAGGATGTAACCCCGACGATCAAACCGCCGGCCAATCTTGTGGTTGGTGTGGTCAAGGCGATCCGGCCCCGGCAATGGGTCAAGAACGTGCTGGTGCTGGCCGCGCCGCTGGCGGCATGGGGCGGTGCCGCCCAGTACAACTACGCCGATGTGTTGGCTAAAGTGCTGGTCGCATTCGTGGCGTTCTGCTTGGCGGCCTCGTCGGTGTATCTGATCAACGACGCCCGTGACGTCGATGCCGACCGTGAGCATCCCACTAAACGGTTCCGCCCAATCGCCGCAGGTGTGGTTCCGCATTGGTTGGCCTATGCGTTGGCGGTTGCGCTTGGGGTAGGCGCTCTGGCGATTTCCTGGTGGTCGACACCCGACCTGACTCTGGTGATGGCTGTCTACCTCGGTATGCAGTTGGCGTATTGCTTTGGGCTCAAACATCAAGCGGTGCTGGATATCTGCATCGTCTCATCGGCTTATCTGCTGCGGGCCATCGCCGGTGGTGTGGCCGCGGGTATTCCGCTGTCCCAGTGGTTTTTGCTGGTGATGGCGTTCGGGTCGCTGTTCATGGTGGCCGGCAAACGCTATGCCGAGTTGCAAGTGGCCGAGCGGACCGGGGCCAAGATCCGTAAAGCACTGGAGAGTTACACCAGTACGTATTTACGGTTCGTCTGGACGTTGTCGGCGACCGCGGTGGTGGTGTGCTACGGGTTGTGGGCCTTTGAGCGTGACGGTTACTCGGGGTCCTGGTTCGCGGTGTCCATGGTTCCGTTCACCATTGCGATCTTGCGTTACGCGGTTGATGTTGACGGCGGCCTGGCCGGTGAGCCCGAAGACATTGCCCTGCGGGACCGGGCATTGCAGCTACTGGCGTTGGCGTGGATAGGAACCGTTGGTGCCGCAGTTTTCTTTGGCTAATCTGCGCGCCAAGCCTAGGCGGGTGTTTGGGTCAGAAGCTGTTTTTCGGGCCAGCCTCTGGGTTGATGTCGCGGTAGTCGCCGTGCTGTTTGGTTGGGGTAGTTGGCAGCGACGATGGATCGCCGACGACGGACTGATCGTGTTACGAACGGTGCGGAACTTGTTGGCCGGTAACGGACCCGTCTTCAACGAAGGCGAGCGGGTGGAAGCCAACACCTCCACGGTCTGGACCTTCCTGCTGTATGTGGCCAGCTGGCTGGGTGGTCCGATGCGTCTGGAGTATGTGGCGTTGGCGTGTGCGTTGACGCTGTCGGTGCTAGGTGTGGTGCTGCTCATGCTGGGTAGCGCCCGGTTGTATGACCGGGTCTTGCCGGGCCGTCGCGGATTGTTGCTCCCGGCGGGAGCGCTGGTCTATATCGCGGTGCCGCCGGCGCGTGACTTTGCCACATCGGGTTTAGAGAACGGCCTGGTATTGGCCTATCTGGGTTTGTTGTGGTGGATGATGGTGTGCTGGTCGCAGGGCCAGCGGTCCCGCTGGGACAGCCGAATGGTGACCGGTGCATTGGCGGTTATTGCGGGCTTGAGCGTGCTGATTAGGCCGGAACTGGCCCTTATCGGTGGGCTCGCGCTGATCATGATGCTGATCGGAGCGTCCGGCTGGCGTCGCCGGGTATTTATTGTGGTGGTCGGCGGCTTGTTGCCGGTGCTTTATGAAGTCTTTCGAATGGGCTATTACGGGCTTTTGGTGCCGGGAACCGCATTGGCGAAGGACGCCACCGGGGACAAATGGTCGCAAGGCTTGATCTATCTGACGAATTTCAATCGGCCGTATGCCTTGTGGGTGCCGGCGGTGTTGTTGCTGGTCCTGGGCCTGGTGTTAGTGGTGTCAACGCGTGGCCAGCGCTGGCTCTGGATACGCCCGGCGGGAGCGAGCGACTATGGCCAGTTTTCCCACGTCGTGCGCAGCCCTCGGGGGGTGGTGATTTTCTTCGTTGGGAGCGGGCTGCTGCAAGCGCTGTATTGGATTCGCCAAGGTGGCGATTTTATGCATGGCCGAGTATTGCTGACTTCGCTATTTTGTTTGTTGGCTCCGGTAGCGGTTATCCCGTTAATCATTCCGGAAGGAACGAAATATGCGCGGGAGAACGGCTACTGGGTTACTGCTGCCGTGGGCGTGCTGTGGCTTGCGGTGGGCGGGTGGTCGGTGTGGGCGGCGCTCTCGCCCGGCTTGGGCGCCGAAGCCACCCGTGTTACGTATTCGGGAATCGTCGATGAACGTCGCTTCTATGCGCAGGCCACGGGGAACGCGCATCCGTTGACCGCTGCAGACTATCTGGACTATCCGCGGATGCGTGCCATCTTGGTCGCCCTGAACAACACCCCGGATGGAGCGCTGCTGTTGCCGTCTGGCAACTACATTCAGTGGGATTTGGTGCCGCCCATACATGCCGTTTCGTCTTCGCCGAAAGATTTGCTGGATGGAAATTCGACCGAAAAAGTCAATCACACTGTATTTTTCACCAACCTCGGCATGGTAGGTATGAATGTTGGCCTAGATGTCAAGGTTATTGATCAAATCGGGTTAGCAAATCCGTTGGCTGCGCATACCGAACGGCTCAAGCAAGGCCGGATCGGGCATGACAAAAACCTCTTCCCGGATTGGGTAGTTGCCGATGGCCCGTGGGTGAAGTGGTATCCGGGGATCCCCGGATACCTCGACGCGCAATGGGTGGCCCAGGCCGAAGCCGCATTGCAGTGCCCAGCAACTCAGGCGATGCTCAACTCCGTACGAGCGCCGATGACTTTTCACCGGTTCGTCTCGAATGTGTTGCATGCCTATCAGTTCACCCAATACCGGATCGACCGGGTACCACGTTATGAACTGATCAGATGCGGATTGGAGCTGGCGCCTAGCGGCGACGGCGATGCACGTGGACAATGAGCTTCCGGTGGATGTTCTCTGACCAGGCCGGTTGGGTGCCTACTCTGCTGAGAGTTTGCTAACAATTTTTCCCTGGGTGTGAGCGATAGCAAGCGCTCCGCCCGGAGATCGATCTGCCTTCGAAATTCTGGTCGATAGCAACGCTATTTTCCGCATGTCACCAGCGGGCAATGTGGTCTGAGCACATTCACAGAGTTCCCCTTGCGGGCTCCGTGTGATCCGCTCATCGGGACCCGGCATGCAGGCGGTGTTCAGCGATACGGGGTGCGATGGCCGTTTTGGGGACAAAACCATAACGAAAGGTGTGATTGACTACACGCGCACTGCAGCCCAGCTGCAGCCAATGGCCCCGGCGACGACAGGGGGCGTACGGGGCGGCCGATGAAGTTCCTCGTGCCGGGGCGATCAAGGATGTAACAGAGGTGTCACTAGTGGATGGGAAATTCAAGATGAAGCGAGTTGGCAGAATTCGCGGCATGGCTTCCGGCCTAGCCCGTCGATCCGTCATCGGCGCCGCGGCGGCAGCCTTGCTGACGGGTGCCGTCGGCGTTATCGGCGACACGGCGCCTGCGGGGGCGTTCTCTCGGCCCGGTCTGCCGGTGGAATATCTTGAGGTGCCGTCGGCGGCACTGGGTCGCGATATCAAAATTCAGTTCCAAAGCGGCGGTGCTAACTCGCCTGCTCTCTACTTACTTGACGGCCTGCGTGCTCAGGATGACTTCAGCGGTTGGGACATCAACACCCCGGCATTTGAGGAGTACTACCAGTCCGGGGTGTCCGTGGTGATGCCGGTCGGTGGGCAGTCCAGTTTCTACAGTGATTGGTACCAGCCGGCTTGCGGGAAGACCGGCTGCCAGACATACAAGTGGGAGACCTTCCTCACTGGCGAGCTGCCTCAGTGGTTGTCGGCTAATCGGCATGTCAAGCCCACTGGCGGCGCGGTGGTTGGTCTATCGATGGCGGGTTCGTCGTCGATGACGCTGGCCATCTACCACCCTGAGCAGTTCATTTTCGCATCGTCGCTATCGGGTTATCTCAATCCGTCGGCCGGGATGGCACCGTCGCTGATCGGTCTGGCGATGGGGGATGCCGGTGGCTACAAGACTGCCGACATGTGGGGTCCCAAGGACGACCCGGCCTGGCAGCGCAACGACCCGACGATCAATGTTGGCAAGCTCGTTGCCACTAACACCCGCGTCTGGGTTTACTGCGGTAATGGCACGCCCTCAGAGTTGGGCGGCGCCGACTTGCCGGCCAAGTTCCTGGAAGGCTTTGTGCGGAAGAGCAACTTTGCGTTCCAGGACGCCTACAAGGC
This sequence comes from Mycobacteriaceae bacterium, assembly GCA_019751635.1. Taxonomy (GTDB): domain Bacteria; phylum Actinomycetota; class Actinomycetes; order Mycobacteriales; family Mycobacteriaceae; genus Mycobacterium. The sequence goes on along the minus strand of JAIENC010000098.1, from coordinate 648 downwards.
GGCTGGCGGCAGCAACGGTGTGTTCAACTTCCCCGACAACGGCACGCACAACTGGAACTACTGGAATCAGCAGCTGGTTGCGATGAAGGGTGACATGCAGCGCACGTTGGGCGCCTCGGGTAGCTCCAGCGCGACGTAGGACAAGCCAACACCTTTTAGGTGGGGTGTGCCGCCGGTCTCCGGCAGCACACCCCACCTTTTTGCTATTTCGGGCTGTTTCTGGCTCTACGGCCTCGGGTGAGCGTGGGTAGCTGCACGGGCCTTCCCGGCCGTGTCGTCGGACAGATACGCACGTGGCAGTGGCAGTGGCAGTGGCAGTGGCAGTGGCAGGGCCCCCTTGGCGACTCCCAGTGTGGCGCTGGCCATATAAGATTGCATGCGCTCGCTTGCGTGTTAAAATTTGTGGTACCTAAGCTTGGCGGCGCCTATGGGTCGCAACCTAGCCATTCGTCATGGCGGATGGCGCGAAGGTGTCGACGCTTGACGCTAGTGCGATGAGCATCGGCGCGTTGGATTCGACTGTCTGATCTCTGTCGAATTGTTGCTGGATAAAGCCGAAGCCTTACTGTGCAGTTTTACTGCAGCGGTAGATCGGGGTTGGTGTGTTGCGGCGTGTCTGCGCTGGTCGAGGCGGTGACCGCGGCATTG
>JAIENC010000194.1 GCA_019751635.1 Mycobacteriaceae bacterium | reverse complement strand
ACATCAATGCGCAGATCGGACTCATCGATCTGCACCTCGGCAACTTCCTCGGGCTCGGGATAGACCAACACCCCGGCCGCCGAAGTATGCACACGGCCTTGGGATTCCGTAACCGGTACCCGCTGAACCCGGTGCACTCCACCTTCGAATTTCATCCGAGACCATACGCCATCGACCGAACCCCCCGCGGCAGCAGCGCCTTTGCGGGCGATAGCTAGGGTGGCATCTTTATAGCCACCCAGATCCGAGCTGGTTTCATCCAACACGGTTACCGCCCACCCCTGCCGCTCGGCGTAGCGAATGTACATCCGGGCTAGATCGGCGGCGAATAATGCGGACTCCTCGCCCCCCTCACCAGATTTGACCTCAAGCACAATGTCGTCGGCGTCATGCGGGTCGCGCGGGGCCAACATGTCAGTAAATTGGGTGTCCAGTTCGGCCACCCGCGTTTCCAATTCGGCGACCTCAGCGACAAACGACTCGTCCAAAGCGGCCAACTCCCGGGCCGCCTCTAAATCGCCACGCGCCGAGCCCAACCGACGATAGGCGGCAACGATCGGCGCTAACTCAGCGAACCGGCGGCCCACTTTGCGCGCATCACCGGGGTTGCTATGCAACTCCGGTTCCGACAGCCGACGCTCAAGCTCGGCGTGTTCGGCAAGCAACACATCGATCGCCTGCACGCTGTCGGTCATGTTGGCCCCTTCCGCAACGCGAACCGACGCCCGAACTGTGCGTACACAGTTCGGGCGTCAATAAGCCAACTATTTGGCGGTCCGACCGGCCGCATCCTGATCGCTATTGTCAGATGCCGCCGGGCGCTTTCCGTAACGCCGCTCGAACCGGGCCACCCGGCCGCCGCTGTCGAGAATTTTCTGCTTGCCGGTGTAAAACGGGTGGCATTGTGAACAAACTTCGACGACGATCCGACCACCCGGCTTAGTGCTACGGGTTTGGAACGTGTTGCCACAGCCGCAGAGCACCGTGGTGTCGTCGTAGGCGGGATGAATATCAGCTTTCATTGCGTCCTCTTCGTTTTCTTCGCTCGTGGGAAAAAATCTGGCCGCCGCCGCTAGGTTAGTCGTTATCCATGGAGCTCGGCGTGGTCTTGGATACCTGCACCAAGAACTCGTAGTTGGTCTTCGTCTTACGCAACTGCGACATCAATAAATCGATGGCCTGGTGCGCATCCAACCCTGATAGCAGGCGACGCAGCTTGTGCACAATGGCGAACTCATCGGGCGAAAGCAACAACTCGTCTTTACGGGTACCAGAGGGATTCACGTCGACCGCAGGAAATACCCGCCGTTCGGCAATCTTACGATCCAACTTAAGCTCGGCGTTACCGGTGCCCTTGAATTCCTCAAAGATCACAGTGTCGCCAGTAGATCCGGTCTCCACCATGGCGGTGGCAATGATCGTTAGCGACCCACCTTCTTCGATATTGCGCGCCGCACCGAGGAAACGCTTCGGCGGGTACAGCGCCGTCGAGTCGACACCACCGGACAGGATCCGACCCGAGGCCGGCGATGAGTTGTTGTAGGCCCGCCCCAGCCGGGTGATCGAATCCAACAACACCACAACATCTTTGCCTTGCTCGACGAGCCGTTTAGCGCGCTCGATAGCGAGCTCAGCAACCGAGGTGTGATCCGACGGTGGCCGATCAAAGGTCGAGGCGATGACCTCACCCTTAACCGAGCGCTGCATATCGGTCACTTCTTCGGGCCGCTCATCGACCAGCACCACCATCAAGTGGCATTCCGGATTGTTCCTGGTGATGGCGTTGGCGATGTCCTGCATGATCGTCGTCTTACCGGCCTTGGGCGGCGACACAATCAGTGCACGCTGGCCTTTTCCGATCGGCATGATGAGGTCAATGATGCGCGTGGTCAGCTTCTCAGTGGCGGTTTCCAACCGCAGCCGCTGGTTGGGGTAGAGCGGGGTCAACTTACCGAACTCCGGACGCTTCCTCGCGTCCTCGACGGGGCCGCCGTTGACACTGTCTAACCGCACCAGCGGGTTGAATTTCTGCCGCTGGTTGGGTTGCTCCCCTTCTTTAGGCACCCGAACCGCACCGGTCACCGCATCACCTCGGCGCAAACCGTTCTTGCGGACCATGTTCATGGACACGTACACGTCGTTGGGGCCAGCTAAATAACCGGAGGTGCGCACGAAAGCGTAGTTGTCCAGAACATCGAGAATGCCCGCTACCGGCTGAACAACATCGTCCTCACGAAATTCAGTGTTCTCGGTAGTCTCCCCCGACCGTTCACCACGACGCCGACGATCCCGGAATCGACGTCCCCGCCGGCCTTGACGACCATCGCCGTCATCATCACCACGGTTGTGCCCACCGGAGCCTTGCTGATCGCTGCCCGGCTCGGTAGCGGTCTCGGGGTTGCGTTCCTCGGTTGCGGTACGACGCTGGCTACTTGCCGGGGCGTCAGCTTCGGTCTTGACGTCAGCTTCGGTCTTGACGTCAGCTGTAGCACCGTCGGCTACGGCTGGGCGGTCTTGAGCTTCCGCTTTACTTGGGACATCGTGCTCTTTGGCAGCCGCCGGTGACGGTGTAGCCGGCGAGACGGATTCTGCTTGAGGTTGAGCTGATGGGGCACTGGCAGCACCATTGGTGTGCTGCTGAGCTTCCTTGATCACGGCGATCAATTCGTTCTTGCGCATAGCCGACGCGCCTTTTACCCCAATTCGACCAGCCAGCGCTCGCAGCTCGGTGAGCACCATGGCCGATAGCGAGCCAGTAGCGGCGCTGGGAGCACCCGCAGCAGAGGGCGCGGATGCAGCCGGTGTGGGCGTCTCCTCGCTCGGCTTGACAGCCACCGGCAAGCGCGTGGCTACGGAGTTCGATAGCTCCTTGGTTTCGATGCTATCTCCAGCCGTGAAGAGGTCCGTATCGGTCACGGATTTCCTTTCTTCCCTCGCTGATTTCGTCACGCGAGGGGTTCGTTGCGCTCAGCAAGATCACTGAGTCGCCCAATCATCGACTCTGCAACGGGGATCGCCAGAACCTGGCGGTGTGGACGGCGAACCATCGTCCTCGAGAAGATTGGTGGTTGTCCTAGTCGCAATGCAGATGATGCACTTGCCAGACGGCTCCGAGAATAACGCGCTTCGTTGACAGAAGCAAGGCGACGAACGTCACGAAAAATGCCTACGGAACGGCGGTGCTGACCCAACCCAGGAAACCGGCTTTGCTGAACACCCCAACTCAACCGGCAACCGAGATCCCCGAGTTCCACCGCACTGCACTGCCAACACTCATTTCCACGACCGTAAATCCCTTTGCCGCCCCATATTCCGCTGCTTGTGATGGCAGCGCCGGTTCTGCCGTTAAGGCGATCACCGCTGGTCCAGCGCCGGAAAGCACCGCCGGAATCCCAACACTCCGGAGCAGCTGCATATACTGCGCCGAAGCAGGCATCGCTAGAGCGCGTTGCGGCTGGTGCAGCAGGTCTTCGGTGGCAGTCATCAGCAGGTCTGGGCGTTCCGTAAGCGCTACTACCAGCAACGAAGCTCGACTGACATTGAATCGCGCGTCCTGGTGGCTGACCTGCGCCGGCAGCAATCCCCGAGTCGCCGCCGTTGACGAACGCTGCTGGGGAACCGCGGAAAATAGGTGAATGTCGGGATGAAGCCGCAGCGGAACAGCCCGATAACGAGCCGAATCACCCGCATTGTCAGTCCATGACACCACCGCACCACCCATGACCGCGGCCGCCGCGTTATCAGGGTGACCTTCGAATTCCGTGGCCAACTGCACTAGCTCAGTCTCCGAAAACGGCGTTAAACCGGCCTGCGCCACAAGCCCATTGACCGCCGCTAGCCCGCCAACCACGGCAGCCGCCGACGAACCAAGGCCGCGAGAATGCGGAATAACGTTGCGACAACGCACCATTAGACCCGGGGCACGGATCCCCAGAACTCCCAGACCACGCTGGATAGCCCGGACCACCAGATGGTCAGGACTAAGCGGTACCTGACCGGCGCCCTCCCCGTCCACCTCGACAACTACATCGGAATCTGTTGTTTCGACAATGATCTCGTCATAAAGGCCTAAGGCCAGGCCGATGCTGTCAAAGCCTGGGCCCAGGTTCGCGCTCGAAGCCGCGACCACAGCACTGGCCACCAGTCCTACTGGCAGCGTTTGAGTCACGGACACGCTTTCATGATTAGGGCAACCGCCATTAGAGCAACCCCAGCTTGGCGACTACCGCGGCGGCGTCCACAGGGACCGGAGACACGCTGGGCATGTCCTTCAAAGCCGTGTCGGGATCCTTCAGGCCATTGCCGGTTACGGTGCACACCACCGTCGACCCACGCACTACCCAGCCCTCATCGATCGCCTTGAGTAGCCCAGCAATGCTGGCCGCTGAGGCGGGTTCGACAAAGACTCCCTCGGTACCCGCGACTAAGTGATAGGCAGCCAAAATCTCTTGGTCAGAGGCGGCGAGAAAACGGCCATTGGACTGCTGCTGGGCCTCAACGGCTGAAGCCCACGACGCCGGCGACCCAATCCGAATAGCGGTGGCGATAGTCTCTGGCTCGGTCACCGGCTCGCCCAATACCAGCGGCGCCGCACCCGCGGCTTGAGTGCCCAGCATGCGGGGCAGCTTGGAGATTATCCCGGCCCGATAATATTCGGTATATCCCTTCCAGTAAGCGGTGATGTTGCCCGCATTGCCCACCGGAAGAGCATGGATGTCCGGTGCGGTACCTAGTACATCGACGATTTCGAATGCGGCAGTTTTCTGCCCCTCAATACGCACTGGGTTAACAGAGTTGACTAAGGAAATCGTCGGGAAATCCACGACGATCTTGCGCGCAAGCTCCAGGCAGTCATCGAAGTTGCCTTCGATCTGAATGATCTTGGCGCCGTGCATGACAGCTTGGGCTAATTTACCCATGGCAATCTTGCCCTGCGGTATCAACACCGCACAGGTGATACCGGCCCGAGCTGCGTACGCCGCCGCGGATGCCGAGGTGTTTCCGGTCGAGGCACATAACACCGCACGCTGACCACGGGCCAGCGCGTCGCTGACTGCCATCGTCATACCCCGGTCTTTAAAAGAGCCGGTGGGATTCAAACCCTCAACTTTGAGATAGATGGTGCAGCCGGTCTGTTGCGAAAGCTTGGTCGCGGCAATCAACGGGGTGCCGCCCTCCAGCAACGTGACCGGAGTCCAATCCTCGCCCACCGGAAGCCGATCACGATACGCAGCAATCAGGCCCGGCCACGGCCGGTGCACGGGGGTGTTCGAAGCGCTCATACGCCTGCCCCTTCCAGCCGTAACACACTGGCCACGTTGTGTACCGCATCCAAATCAGCTAACGCCGCTACAGTTTCAGAGAGCGCAGCATCGGTAGCACGGTGCGTCACCACCACGAGACGGGCTGCGACCCGACCACCATCTTGGTCGACGGCGCCTTCCTGGCGCACTTCGGCGATGCTGACATCGCGTTTAGCGAATTCTGCTGCCACTGAAGATAAAACACCCGGCTTGTCTGCAACATCCAGACTGACGTAGTACCGAGTCGAGATGAAACCCATTGGCGCGATAGGTAATTGAGCGTATTTAGATTCACGGGGAGCCCTGCTGTCCAACACCCAGTTACGAGCCGCCATCACCAGATCGCCAGCCACCGCCGAAGCGGTCGGCGCGCCGCCAGCCCCTTGCCCGTAGAACATCAACCGGCCCGCGGCCTGAGCTTCCACCACCACAGCGTTAAACGCACCGTTGACCGTTGCCAACGGATGCGACAACGGCACCAAAGCCGGATAGACTCGGGCCGAAACACGTTGCTGCCCTTCATCTGTCACAATGCGTTCGCAGATAGCCAGCAGCTTGATGGTGCAACCCAGGCTACGCGCAGATGCAAAGTCGGCCGCGGTGATCTTGGTGATACCTTCGCGGTAGACGTCGTCAGCGGTCACTCTGGTGTGGAATGCGATAGACGCCAAAATCGCCGCCTTGGCCGCAGCGTCGTGCCCTTCAACGTCGGCGCTGGGATCCGCCTCCGCATATCCGAGTGCGCCCGCGTCGGCCAGCGCGCAAGCATAGTCAGCACCGGTGCTATCCATCTCGGAGAGAATGTAATTGGTGGTTCCATTGACAATTCCCGCCACCCGCAACACGGTGTCGCCGGCCAAGGACTGGGTCAGCGGACGGATAACCGGAATAGCCCCAGCCACAGCTGCCTCGAAATACAAATCGACATGGGCTTTTTCGGCAGCTTGCGCTAATTCCCCGGTGGCTACCGACAGCAATGCCTTGTTCGCGGTGACAACCGATTTGCCGTGCTGCAGCGCCGACAAGATTGCCTTACGAGCCGGTTCCACCGGCCCCATCAATTCGACAACAATATGGACGTCTTCACGCGAAACTAATCCCGCGATGTCATCGGTGAGCAACTCGACCGGCACGCCACGGTCGGCGGCGACTCGACGCACACCGATGCCCCGCAAAGCAAGTGGCGCACCAATCCGGGCAGCAAGATCTTCGGCACTGTCTTCGATAATGCGAATCACTTCGCTGCCCACGTTGCCTAAGCCAAGTACCGCAACTCCCACCGGACTCTTGTCATCGAACACCAGTCAGCTCACCTCCAAGCTCAGCAAATCATCAACCGTTTCCCGGCGCAGAATCACCCGAGACCGCCCAGCACGCACCGCCACCACAGCCGGGCGGCCAATCATGTTGTAACGACTCGACAATGCATAGCAATAGGCCCCAGTAGCAGCTACCGCCAGGAGATCACCGGGCTGCACATCATCGGGCACCCACGCATCGCGCACAACGATATCGCCAGTCTCACAATGTTTTCCGACGATCCGGGCCAAGACTGGTGGTGCTGCACTGTTTCGGGAAACTAAGCGGATATCGTAGCGGGCGTCGTACAGCGATGGGCGAACATTGTCGCTCATACCGCCGTCGACACTGACGTAACGGCGCTGCGCATCGGCACTCACACAGACGTCTTTGACAGTACCGACCTGGTAGACGGTGATGGTGCCGGGTCCAGCGATAGCACGGCCAGGCTCAACAACCAGCCGCGGTACCGGCAGGCCAACGGCCGCAGATTCATTGCGGACGATGACCCCCAGCTTGGCCGCCAGTTCCTCGATCGGTGGCGGATCATCATCAATAAGGTAAGAGATGCCGAAGCCGCCGCCGAGATCGAGGGTCGAAATGTGTGCTGTCTGCTGCGGCCCAAAGTGCTGGACAATATCGTGCAGCAAGCCAATGACCCGATGCGCGGCCAGTTCAAAACCAGCGACATCAAAGATCTGCGACCCAATATGACTGTGCAGTCCAACCAGCCGCAGGTGATCGGTGGCCAATACTCGACGAACTGCGTCTAGCGCCGCACCACTTGCCAACGACAACCCGAATTTCTGGTCTTCGTGCGCGGTGGCAATGAACTCGTGGGTATGCGCCTCGACACCAACGGTGACGCGAATAAGGACGTCTTGGATCACACCCGCCGCACCAGCGATGCCATCCAGACGGGCTATCTCGGTCATCGAATCCAGGACTACCACGCCAACACCGGCGGTGACCGCGGCACTGAGCTCAGCTACTGATTTGTTGTTACCGTGCAAAGCGATCCGCCCCGGAGGAAAATTCGCATGCAGCGCAACAGCTAACTCTCCACCAGTTGACACATCGAGGCAGAGCCCTTCTTCGTCAACCCAACGGGCGATCTCACTACACAGGAAAACTTTGCTCGCGTAATACACGTTGCGGCCACCGCCGAACGCTGCGGCGATCTCTTGGCACCGAGCGCGAAAATCGTCCTCATCGATGACAAACAGGGGTGTCCCATACTGTTTGGCCAGTTCAGTTACCGACACTGCCGCGATACCGAGCACGCCATCCTGGCCACGAATAGCATTGCGCGGCCACACATGTGGAGCTAATTGGAGCAATTCCTGAGACGTTTGCGGGCGCGGCGGAGCGAGATCGGGTTTCACATGCGCTCCGGAACGCTTACTCCAAGTATCGCCAACCCATTGGCGATCACCTGCCGAGCGGCCTGGCACAGCGCCAGCCGAGCGGCATGCAGATCGCTGGGCGGTTCGTCTCCTTGTGGCAATATCCGACACGAGTCGTAGAAGCGGTGATAGTCACCGGCAAGGTCTTCCAGGTAGCGACAAACTCGGTGTGGTTCCCGCAGCAATGCCGCACTCTGCAGCACCCGGGGGAACTCACCAAGGCTACGAATCAAAGCGCCTTCTTTGGCGTGGGTGAGTAATTCGAGATGACCAACGTCGGGGCTGACCCCAAGCTCAGCAGCATTACGCGCCAACGCGCACAACCGGGCATGGGCGTATTGCACGTAGTAAACCGGGTTTTCATTGGATGCCGATGACCACAACTTCAGATCGATGTCGATCGGGGTATCCACCGATGAGCGAATCAGGCTATACCGCGCCGCATCCACACCGATCGCCTCAACCAGGTCATCGAGGGTGATCACCGTGCCGGCACGCTTACTCATCCGAACCGGCTGACCGTCGCGCACTAAATTAACCAGCTGCCCAATGAGCACCTCAACGGTGGCTGGGTCTTCGCCGAACGCAGCGGCGGCCGCTTTAAGTCGGGAAATGTAGCCGTGATGGTCGGCACCAAGCATGTAGATACACAAGTCGAAACCACGCTGGCGTTTGTCTAGGTAGTACGCCAAATCACCCGCGATATAAGCCGGCTGACCGTCACTTTTGATCACAACCCGATCTTTGTCATCACCAAAAGCACTGGTGCGCAACCACGTCGCACCCTCTTTCTGATACACATTGCCTTGTCCACGCAACCTGGTGATGGCTTGCTCGACCCGACCACTGCTATGCATCGACTCTTCGTGGGTGTAAACATCGAAGTCGGTGCCAAAGTCGTGCAGCGACCGCTTGATATGGGAAAACATCAGGTCGACGCCGATCGCTCGGAAGGTTTCCCGAGATTGGTCGTCAGGCAAGGTCAGCGCAGCGGGCATGTTCTGCAGCACTTGCGCAGCGATATCGGCAATGTAATTACCGGCGTAGCCGTTAGCCGGGGTGGGCTCACCCTTGGCGGCGGCAAGCAACGAACTAGTAAACCGATCAATCTGCGCACCATGGTCATTGAAGTAATACTCGCGCACCACGTGCGCACCTTGCGACGAAAGCAACCGACCGAGCGCATCACCAACCGCCGCCCACCTGGTTCCACCGATATGGATGGGGCCAGTGGGATTAGCCGAAACGAATTCCAAGTTGATTTTTTGCCCAGCCAACGCATCAGAATTGCCGAAATTGCCGCCGGCATCAAGGACCCGGTTCACGATGGCCCCCTGAGCTGAGGCCGCAAGCCGAATATTGACAAACCCCGGTCCGGCCACTTCCGCAGAAGCAATGCCATCAGCTTCGGCAAGCGCCTGCGCGAGCCATCCGGCGAGTTCTCGAGGGTTTGTACCAACTTTTTTGGCCAGCTGCATCGGTAGATTGCTGGCGTAATCACCATGTTCAGGGTTGCGTGGCCGCTCGACGGTGAGGGTGTGCGGCAGTGCAGCCACATCCAGACCGTGTGCGGTCAGCACCGCCATCGCGGTGGTCTTGACTAGCTCGGCTAGATCGGCGGGGATC
>JAIENC010000293.1 GCA_019751635.1 Mycobacteriaceae bacterium | reverse complement strand
TGTCACATACATAGATGCGGGCGTGTTTCTACATGCCGATAACGGCCGGGACAGGCAAGTCGCACACCCTGATCGGGTTGGGGGCCGCCGCCATCCACGCCGGACACAAGGTCCGCTACCTCACCGCCGCCGACCTCGTCGAAACGCTCTACCGCGGCCTGGCCGACAACACCGTCGGCAAGATCATCGAATCCCTACTCCGCGTCGACCTGATCATCCTCGACGAACTCGGCTTCGCCCCACTCGACGACACCGGAACCCAATTGCTGTTCCGGCTCGTCGCCGGCGCTTACGAACGCCGATCACTCGCCATCGGCTCACACTGGCCGTTCCAAGAGTGGGGCCGATTCCTCCCCGAACAGACCACCGCGGTCAGCATCCTGGACCGCCTCCTACACCACGCCACCGTCGTCATCACCGACGGCCAGTCCTACCGAATGAAAGACGCCCAACACCGAAAGGAGAAGCCCTAACCAACCCGAGAATTACCGCACGGGGTGGGGACTTTGATCTGGCCACCAGCAGGGACTTTCACTCGGCCATTGACAGCAAGCGCTGGAAGACCAGGATCGAGCTGGCCAATGCGATCTTCGACTACTTGGAGATCTTCCACAACCGGCAACGGCGTCATTCCGCACTCGGGATGCGCACTCCGATAGAGTTCGAACTGCTACACCAATATGCCCAACCAGTGGCCTAAAACCACGTAAGGCGACACTGCCGAACCCGGGACACATCAGAGTCTCCGGACATGCCGGGGCGGTTCAAACCCCCGCTGATGTGCCGGAGGAGGTGTTGACGTTCGACTCCACCGCGGTGATTCTCGGCGCTGGCGCGATCGGCCTGCTCACCGCTTTGGTGCTGCGTCATCTCGGCATTGGCCTGACCCCGATCGGTTGATCCATGCGGATCAGTTCACGGGGTCCTGTCACAAGCAATCTCGTTGTTCAGACCCCAACTACACCCTCGATCATGAAGAGCCTGTAACTAGAGATCTGCGGCCAAATCAGTTACGACGCTGGCTGCCATGGCGTCTGTACGCATGTAGCCCTGGGCGGAATTACCCAGATTTTCGGCTAGAAGTCGGGATTCTGCGCTCAATGTGGCCAGCAGCATGTTGTGCAGCTCTACAAACCTCGACAGCGCTGGAATGGAGACTTCGGCGGAGAACCGACCGTGAGTCGTATCCACTTCCTTCAGGAACTCAGGCCCACAAGTTTGGGTCTCCAGCTCAACAGCGTACTCGGACATAGCCCTCGACGCACTCAGCATCTGTTCCGTTGGCATGGATGCGGTACCGGTTGTCGCCTCAATGGCTAACGGATTGCTCCGGGCCTCTGTCAAACACGTCTCCAGCTCGACAGAAATTCTCTCTATATTGCTAACGAGCGAGGCCATCGAGCTCCTCAGAGTGCTGACCAGTTCGTTATGGATGGCCATGGCGGCGTTTGCGGCCTGGGTGTCGAGGGACCGCGCCGCTATCAAGTTCAGGAGGGATGAGGCCAAAATCAGATTTCGCTCACTCTCCAGGCTGGCTGTAAGCTCGTCCAATTTTTCCCGACAAACAGGGATCTCCGCGGCATAATTAGATATATGCAAGTTCGCATCATATAGTAATGGCCATCGCAATTTCTTCACTATCCCCGTTAAGGTTATAAAACGAGGCTCGCAGTTAATCATCCACGCTGCCTTATCCAACCAAAATTTATTAAACAGGCTATAGACCGGGTTCAGAGTTTCATGCGTCCCGAATACTCCGACTTCATATGCGAAACGCTCCCCAGTTATCGGTTGTCCGACACCCAGGCTGCTCCTCGTTGCTTCAATAAATGCTAGCGCCGCATCAATACATGGGGTCTTGTTCAGATCAATCATTTCGAATTCGACACCAGCAGTAGTCATCGCGAATTCACCCCTCGCCCAAATGGCTGCATATAGCTAGGAGTTGATCAGCGGTCAAAGTATCTGCTCGTTGAGATTCTCGCCCGAGGACGTGTCACTGCTGACATATTGGTCGGCGGCGGTACGCAATTTTGCAGCTAAGTTGGTGCCGTGGTTTTGGATGCGTTTGATCGCAGCCTTGCGTTGGCGCTCGGCCTCGGTAAAAGCAGGACCGGCATTGCCGAAGAGCGGGCCCCAGCTTGTCTCGACTTCGGTTTTGATGTGCGTGGTGGCTAGGGTCGCTTCGGTGCTGGCGGCCACTTCGTCGTGTTTTTGCGCCAGCGCCGTCAGGCGCCCTGGTTCGGCCACTAAATCTGCCATGTGCCGACCTCCTGATCGCCCATCCTGCTATTTTCTGGTCCGGGGTTTACCGTCGCAACGTCGATAGGTGCACGTCCGGCAGCCTGGAGAGCGGTGTTTGCTTCGGCACTGTAAACGTAGCCGTCGAGACGGCCGCCGCCGGCGGCATCGGCGAGCACAGTCTTCTCCGTGGCAGGCTGTTCCGTGGATGTGTCGGCTCGCCGGCTCGACTGTGTCATGGGTGTGAGCCGCTGCGCGGCGGTCTGGTCGACAAGACTCAGGTCGCGGTAGCTGGAGACCGGAGACTGTACGGCTTGTCCTGATGCGGCCACTGCCGCCGGAGCCGGGGCGTGCACCGTTAGCGCTGATGTGTCAGGCGCCGACAGTGCGGACAAGCTAGACGAGATGGACTCGAAGTCGACTATTCTGGTCTCCTCCGCCGCAATCATGTTCGTGGAGGCCAACCCGCCTACTGCAGAACCTGTTTCCGATTGGTCGCTGTCCAAATTACTAAAGTCTTTAGCTCGACTATTCGCGTATTTTGCTTGATCCTCCGAAAAAGCTAGCGAGCAAGCCATTATGGCGGAAACCCCCAGAGTCCCAGCTATACTAGCGTATAGATCGAATTTCATTCCCCCCTGCAGATCTTGACCGGCCAAGTAATACCACCGTTCAACGGCGTAGCCCGCCACAAGTAAAGCCTTTAGTATGCTCAAGGCTAAGCGAATGTGGGTAACGAGGTCGGCTTGACGTTGAGCGGCACCGGCTAGCTGTTCGTCCAACGTAATTAGATCTTGAATAGCATCTTGAAGTGCCCCGGTCTGGCCGGTATAGGCTTGCGCCGACGTGCCCTGCCAACTGCTGCTATCTGGATAAGTAGAATTCAGTTGCGCGTGGAGTAAGCTGAGTTGTTCGGTGCCTTCTTTGAGGTCATCCCCGTTGTAGGGGTAACCGAATCCAGCCATTAACGACACGAATTCGGCGAGAGCGATCACTTTCAGGATTTGGCTATTGAAAATTTCCTTACCCCGCGCAACTTCCGAATGTTCGCCCCCCCCCCCCCGTAAATTCTTCGGCCGTCTTGAGATAGTTAGCAGCTGATTCAACAATCCCGGCCAACACGGCAAGATCAGCGGCCTCATTTAATGAGGCCGCTGAAATATATTCAGCGTCAGAAGAATGATCCCACTTACCGCCGTGCTTATCGGATTTACCAAAAATTTTACCTGGAGACGAATGTTCGTAAACGTCGATGTGACTGTAGATATTCCGAGCGAAACAGCCCAAACCCAGGAGCACAAAACCGCCGGCAGCCACCCACGGCAACGGTCCAGAGCCGCCAAACCCAATCTGCGGTGATCCCATCTACAGAGCTCCATAACTCCTTGGATGCTGTGGGCCTGTTCGCATCACTGCGTACGTAAAACTGCGCGGTTTTACTCAGCACATGCTACACGCCGCTGACGGGCTCACGCCTAAAATCATGGCCCAAGTCACATCCCGCATAGGGGGCTTGGCAGTGGTCAATGTGGGTTTACTGGGTTCAATGATCGACCGCAAATCTTGACTCTGCCAAACGCCAACGACCGGAAAACCAAGTGGGTCACCGCCCGGCACCGTCCCTGAGCGAGTTGATGACTTGGCGTGGCGCGATCATCCTGTTACGGGTGGGGGCTACGTCCTTCGGCTGGGGTTTGATCGAGAAGGTTGTCGGCGCGATCAGTGTGCGGGTTGATGTTGGACTGATCGCTGTGCGTAGGAGGGTTGGTCTGAGGTGGAGCGGTTGGCCCGTTGGTTGCGGAGCGGCCAGCGACCGGTGATCCTGGCGGTGTTTCGGTGGCCGGCGTTGGCATGTTGGGTGGGGCTGACGGGTCGCCGGGTTGTGGTGGAGCTTTTGGGCGATGTGGGTGGCGGCGATGCGGCCGGCGGCAACTTCGGGTGCCAGGGTCGCGGTCGCGGTTTGGGCTATGGCCTCGGCGGTGGCTGGTCTACCTGGTCTACAACACCATCTCCAACCTGCTGACCCAAGCCGAACAAGTCGCCTGTTTTCGCAACGCGGCGCGTCACCTCACCGCGGGCGGCCGTTTCGTCATCGAGCTGTGGGTGCCCGAGTTGCGCGCGCTTCCGCCAGGACAGCAGGCAACGGTGTTCTGTTCTCAGCCCGGCTACATCGGCGTGGATAGCTATGACGTCTTGCATCAACGGGTTGTCTCGCATCACTTTCGGTTTGGTGAGGGCGAACAGGCTCAACTGTTCCGCAGTCCGCATCGCTATATCTGGCCAGCCGAGCTTGACTTGATGGCTCAACTTGCCGGATTCGAGTTAGAAAGTCGATGCGGGGACTGGTCGGGTGCTGCGTTTATCGCGGAGTCCCGTTCGCACGTGTCCGTCTATCGCTTTCCTTCCTGACCGAGACGACGGTAAAAAGCGGTGTGGGCGAATCCCGGCGAATCTCACGGCATCATCTTCAGCCCGTGTAGCCAGGTTTCGACCAGGTCCGGCCAGTGTGTTGACGGTTCCGCCGTTGGGCGCAAGCCAAAGGCGTGGCCGCCGTGCGGGTAGGTGTGATATTCGACCGGCACATTCTTCGCCGTTAGCCCCGTGAGATAGGTCCGGGAATTCTGGATGTTGTCGACGGGGTCGTCTTCGTTCTGCAACAAGAAAGTCGGTGGCGTGTCGCTGCGGATGTTGTCGATGATGTCGTTGTTGATCTGGTCCGGATAGTCGCTGCCCCAGATATGGCCAGGATAGAGCGCGACCGCGAAATCGGGACGGCTGGGCTGGTGGTCGGCTGCATCGACGGCTAGGTAGGCGCGTTTGGCGAAATGCGTGCTGACGTCGGCCACGATATGTCCACCAGCCGAAAAGCCGAGGACGCCGACCTTGTTCGGGTCGATGCCGTTATCGGCCGCATGTAGCCTGAGCAGCCCGATGGCGCGCTGGGCGTCTTGCAGGGCGCGTGGCAACGCATCGGTGTGCTCGCATGCGCAGGCGTCGTCCCACCACGGGCCTGACCCCGGCACGCGGTATTTCAGCACTGCGCAGGTCATGCCTTTTGCGGTTGCCCAATCGCATACCTCCGTGCCTTCCAGGTCGATGGCAAGACCGCGATAACCGCCGCCGGGGAAGACCAGGATGGCTGCGCCGGTATTGGCGCCCTTGGCTGGATAGACGGTCATGGTCGGTACGGAAACGTTCTCGATGACGGTGATTGTTTTGCCGCCGATCAGTTTCGTCCCCACCGTTGTTTTTTCTGGTCCTGGCGTAACCAGTGGATCGGGGATGGTGCCTGGCCACAGGACGATCGTCTTTGGGGCAATCAGCGGAGGGGCCGGCGGTGACGTGGCGAAGGCGACCAATACGCAGGCGAGGAGGGCAAAAGACCGCGGCTTCACATTGGTTCTCCACTTTTTCGGAATCCCAGAATACGTCGACCTGCGCAAGATTCTTTGGCTTAGCTGGTGACGGTGCGCCCCATGGCATAGGCGGGAACGGGGGTGTGTCATCGGGTTGCGAACGTTGAATTTCGCACCCGATAGCCGCTGGCACCTACTTATCGTGTGACTGGCTGACTAGGTGTCGGTTGGGGTTGAACACCGACGGTAGCGGGGGTGTTGGGTTGGGCGGTACGTTGCCGATGTGCCATTGAATTTGGCGTCGAAGGCCCAGGTGAGTGGGCACTATTTCGTGCGTCGGCGGTTGGGTTTTGCGTTGCTGCGCCGGTCGGTGCGTATGCAGGTTGACCCGGTGCGGTGGCAGCGCACGATGCTGATGCTTTCGGCTGTGGTCGGTGTGGTGATGCTGGTGGGGGCGTTTTTGATCGGATGGTTTCGTCCGGCTGGTTTGGTGGGGACCTCAAAGATTGTGGCCGACCGTAAGCTGGGCACCTTGTATGTGTCGGTGGATGGGCGGTTACATCCGGCGCTGAATTTGGTGTCGGCGCAGTTGATCTCCGGTGCGCCGGAGCCTCCGGCGTTTGTCAGTGCTGAGGATTTGGCGAAGTGGCCGAAGGGCCCAACGGTGGGAATCATTGGGGCGCCGGTGGATTCACCGCAGGTGTTGTCACCGGATGTGTCACGGTGGGCGGTATGTGACACCGCTTCCAACACCCTGGGTGGTTCGCCGGTGGTGACCGGGATCGACGGGGAGTTGACACTCGGGCAGGACAGCCGCGAGCTGTCTGGTGGGGGAGCGGCGCTGCTGTCGTATCACGGGCAGACGTATGTCGTTACCGATGGTGTGCGTATGCCGGTGGATTTGGGTGATCGGGCGGTGACCAGTGCGCTGGGTGTTGACCCGTCGGCGCGGGTGGCGGGAATGTCGCGCGCGTTGTTTGACGCGCTTGCGGCGGGTGGCCCGCTGGTGGTGCCGCAGGTTGCGGATGCGGGCAGTCCACCTCATTTCGATTGGGGTCCGGGCGTGGTGGTTGGGTCGGTGATGGCCAGCCAAGATGTCACGACCGGCGGGGACCGGTTTTATGTGGTGCTCGCCGATGGTGTGCAGCCGGTGTCTGCGGTGGTTGCGGCGATGCTGCGTCAACAGAATTCCTATGGGGCGACCACGCCGCCTCGGGTCTCCCCGGATCAGCTGGCGCGGGTCCCGGTGCGCCACGTGTTGGATGTGGATTATTACCCGAAGACGCCGTTGCGGGTGGTTGATACCAGCGTCAACCCGGTGACGTGTGTGACCTGGCTGTGGGGCCAGGGTGAACGGCAGGCTGTGGTGAAGGTGATCGGCGGAGCGGGCTTGCCGATCCGCACGGATCAGCAGGTGCGGCTGGTTTCGTTGGTGGGTGGTGGGGTCAATGGGGTGGCGGCCAATCGGGTGTTGTTGAGCGGGCAGCCGGCGACTTTTGTGACGACGACGGGTGCGGCGCTGGATTCCCCGCAGCGACAGACGATGTGGTTGATCAGCGAATCCGGTATCCGTTATGGGGTGCCGTTTGATGAGAACGCTTTGCGGGCTTTGGGTTTAGCGGCCTCCCAGGTACGTCCGGCGCCTTGGGCGATGCTGCAGGTGTGGCCGGCCGGGCCGGAGTTGTCGCGGGCTGCGGCGTTGACGGTCCACGATGCTTTAGCTGGTGCGGCGGCACCGATATCACCCAGACAGCAGGGAGGTTAGCGGCATGTCGACGGTGCGGTTTTCGCCGGGTCAGCGATTGGCGGCGCCGAAGGTGGATGCGGGCAAGATCGCGATCAAGGAGTGTTTGGCGGCACCGCGGCCGATCCCGCGCACCAAGATGCAGATCATCTTGCCGGCGGTGCTTGGGGTCGGGTTTGTGGGGATGATTGT
Organism: Mycobacteriaceae bacterium; assembly: GCA_019751635.1. Classification (GTDB taxonomy): domain Bacteria; phylum Actinomycetota; class Actinomycetes; order Mycobacteriales; family Mycobacteriaceae; genus Mycobacterium. Next base: position 2,014 of record JAIENC010000293.1, on the reverse strand, counting down.
GTTGATCATTTCCCAGCCGGGTTTGCGTTCAGGCCCGATGGGGTTTTTCTCGTTCTTTTTCCCGTTCATGATGCTGGCCTCATTCGGCGGGATGCTCATGATGGGCCGCTCCGGGGGCGCGGACAACAAGACACTGTCACCGGCACAGATGGAGGTCGCCCGCCGCGATTATTTGATGGAACTCGACGACATCCGCGAAGTAGGGCACACCGATGCAGCACGACAATTCGCGCAATTCGCCTGGTTTCATCCCGAGCCGGGACTGCTACGCGGCTTGGTGGGTTCACCCCGAATGTGGGAACGGGTCCCGGGGCAGCCGCATTTCGCGTGGGTACGTATTGGTGTCGGCAAAACAGATTTGACGAAGAAGTTCGACACCCCCTTGTTGGGGGAGGCGGCTGACTACGAGCCGGTGACCTATGACGCGCTGCGGAGCTTTCTGCTGGAACAGAAATCGGTGCGGGGCATCGCCAAACCGGTGTCATTGACCGCGAACCCAGGTTTGGGACTGGTCGGGACCGAGGGCATGGAGCCGGTGTACGGGCTGGTACGGGCGATGATCTGCCAGGTCGCGCTGTTTCATTCGCCGCGAGACTTCAAAATCATGGTGGTCACCGATGACGTGTTGCGCTGGGATTGGCTGAAATGGCTGCCGCATTGCCAACACTGGACCTTGGCCGACAGCGGTGGACCGGCTCGGATGCTGTGGAGTTCACCTGAAGAGATGGATGCGGCGGTGGGTGCGGAATTGCACCAGGAACGTAAAGGTTTCGCAGAAAAGGCTGGTGACGTGTTTCCGCATTGGTTGGTGATCAACGATCAAGCCCGGGTGAGTGCGGAGTGGCAAACCTTGACCCGCAAAGGTGGCGTGGCCGGGGTGACGTTCGTGCGGCTGGCTACCGAACCCGGTAGTGGTGTCGGATTCGAGAACGGCACAACACTTTTCGTCACCGAGGCCACGGTGCGCACCCAGGCGGGGCCGTTGGCGGTGCCCGATCAGCTCGACGAGGCCAGCGCGCGGGCGATCGCCCGCAAGATGGCGCGTTTTCACCCGGACAGCCAAGATGCGCCCGCCGCGATTGATCGGCCGAAGTTTGTGGACTTGTTTGACATTCTGGAGTTGGAGGATGCCTGCAATATTGATGTGGATCGGGCGTGGGCTGCGACCCGGTTGGGGCCGCCGTGGGAGGAAAACCCGTGGGGTGCGGAGTGGTTGCGCATCCCGATTGGTGTGGATGACAACGGCGGCCAGGTCGCGGTGGATTTCAAGGAAACCCACGAGGGCGGCATGGGCCATCACATGGTGCTGGTGGGCACCACCGGCAGCGGCAAGTCACAGTTTTGGAGCACGCTGGTGTTGTCGGCGGCGTTGACGCATTCCCCGGAGTCGGTGAATATCGCGTTCTTTGATTTCAAGGGAACAACCACCGCGCATGCTATCGACGGGTTGCCGCATGTGGTGGCCGCGATGAACAACCTGCGTAATGATTCACTGTGGATCGAGCGGATGGGTGATGTCATCTATGGGGAGTTGGAGCGGCGCAAACGGATGCTGGACCGGGCCCGGGTCAGTGATGCCGCCGAGTATGAATATCGGCGTATCCATGGCGGGGAGAAGCTCGAACCGATGCCGCACCTGCTGGTCATCGTTGATGAGTTCACCCAGATGTTTAAGCAGTACCCGCCCGCCAAGGAAGTCATGGATGAAATCGGCCGCCAGGGCCGGGCGTTGGGTGTGCGGCTGTTGATGGGTTCGCAGCGGTTGGGTCATGAGATGGCGACCGGCATCATGAGCAACATCCCAATTCGTGCAGCTCTGCGCACCCTCGATGACATGGATTCACGCGCGGTGGTGGGCAATGATGAGGCCAAGTATTTGCCGATGAAACCCGCCGGTGCGGGGCTGTTGCGGGTGGAGGGCCGGCCGCGGTTGACCCGGTTTCAGACGGCGTTTGTGTCGCAGAACTACACCCCGCCGCGACGCGCGGCCGCCGCAACTGTGCGCGCCCAGGCC
>JAIENC010000085.1 GCA_019751635.1 Mycobacteriaceae bacterium | reverse complement strand
GCCGGCGACGCCACCACGATGGATTACCAGGTCATCAACCAGAAAGCTCAGCGATACCTTATCCAGATGATCAGCAAGCAGCTGCTCAGAAAACCGGCCCGGGAACCGCATCAAATGGTCCGTCGCAATCGAACCGGTCACCGCGATGGTCACAACAGATCTCCACCCCTCGTTGTCTTGCCCGAGCCTGGCCCCAAGACCATCTCCCGGCTTGCGCTAGCCTGCCTAGGAATTCGTATCCTCGCCTGGTCTTGGCCCCAGCGTCTTGGCCCCAGCCCAATCCATCCATCACAGTAGGAGTGCACATGGTCGGTCCGCACTCGCCAAAACACGCTGTTGGCATTGACGGCCCAGCCTACACCGGGCCTGGCGGTCGCCAACACCGTCACCGCGAGCCGACCTATCCCCCACCGCCACACCACGCGGCACCACCACCGGCCACCTATCCCGGGCTGCTGGCGCCACCACTGCCCTACCCAAAGCGCCGTCATCGTCGATTCCTCATCGGCGCCGCGGTGGCCTTGGCGGTAATCGCTGCGACAACCACAGCGATCGTCCTGGGGGCTCGCAACAACGGTGCCACCACAACGCACTCAGTGTCCGACGCAGCGGCGCAGGTGGCTATCCAGGGATACCTCGACGCGCTCGAACACCGAGACGTCCAAGGCATAGTGCGCAACGCGCTCTGCGGCCTTTACGACGCCGTGCGAGACCGCCGTTCCGACGAAGCCCTCGCCAAGCTCAGTAGCGACGCTTTCCGCAAGCAGTTCTCCCAGGCAGACATAACGTCTATCGACAAGATCATCCACTTGTCGCAGTACCAGGCCCAGGTGCTGTTCACCATGCAGGTAGTGGCCGCTACCGGCGGCCCGCCCCGCGATCACGTACAGGGGCTCGCGCAGCTGCTTTTTCAGCGCAACCAAATTCTGGTGTGCTCGTATGTGCTGCGAACGGCAGGAATCTACTGAGCCAAAGCATGCGCTAAGGGCACGCACACTGCCGCTCCGAACAAACCAACCACCGCGGTAGCGGCGGCCGCGACCGGCCGACCACCACAAGCCAGGCTGCAGGAGGCCAGAATCGGTGCGGCCACGGCAGCGATCGCCACGGCCATCGACCAGATGCCGTAGTAACGTCCGCAGCATGAGTCCGGGGCAATCCGGTGCACAATGCCGGTTCCGACCACAAACCAGACGATTTCACCGGGCGCCAACGCCGCCCCGATCACACAAAAACCAACGGTGGTGTGCACAACCGCGATAGCGCCCATCACAATCGCCATCCACACCGACGCCGCCGCCAAAATGTCCAGCCGCGGGCCAGCCGTGATCCGTTGGCTCACCTGCTTAGTTATCAACGGCGTCAAGACGATGACCGCGAGCGCGTTAGACAGCCGAACCCAACCAAAAGCACTAACCCCGAGCCCGCCCGCACCCATCAACATGGGCATCACGGCGTAGAAACCCATGAACGCCGTCATCGTAGCCAGACTGGACACCAACAGCAGAACCAGCCGGCGATCCCTAAACACCAGCCGGTATCCCGGCTTTTCCGTCTTCCCATGGCGGCTCGACCCCCACGGCAAGCAACCAGCCGCTAGCGCAAAGGCACCACAGGCGGCGGCATTGATCCAAAACAAAACCGCTGTCCCAACCCAGTCTGCGAGCAAAGCACCGATCGCCCCGGAGGCCGCAAAACCGATATTCGCCCAGCCGTACCGCCAGCCGTCAACCTTGGCCCGCCGCGCGGGATCGGGAATCAACTCCGCGATGGCGGCACCGATGACCGGATTTGCGGCGTCAAAAACCAAACCGGATAGCGCCGCGGCAATCACCAAGCTGGGCAGGTGGGGAGCTCCGGCTAACAGCGCGAGCATCACGGCGGCCCAGAGCATGGCGCCGATCAGCGTCGCCCGTCCACCAATACGGTCAACCAGCCATCCGCACACCAACTGGCCGGAGACCCAGCCCACACCGAAAGCTGCCAAAACAGCACCGACCACGGCCGACCCATGACCACGCCCAGCCACGTGATAGGCCAGAAAGGGGTAGGCAAAACCGGCGGCGCGCACCAGCGAGCTTCCCACAACCAGCAGCCAGATCGGTAACGGATAACCCGTTTGAGCTGGCTTATCCTGGGCTACCGTAACCGACTTGGCGCCATCGACGGCGATATCCAATGTTGTCGGCACAAGTCTCACCCTAGAGACATCGAGCTGTGTGCTGGTCCTCCGATCAGCCGGAAAACCCGACTAAATTATCTCCCCCAATTGGGGGAGCTGCCCAGCGCGACGGGTCAGTTGAACGAATCTCCACACGCGCAGGACCCGGTGGCGTTCGGGTTGTCAATCGTAAAGCCCTGCTTCTCGATGGTGTCCACGAAGTCGATCGACGCACCTTGCACATAGGGCGCGCTCATGCGGTCAACAGTCAGTTTCACCCCGCCGAAATGCACGCTCAGATCCCCATCGAGGATCCGGTCATCAAAAAACAGGTTGTACTTCAACCCAGCGCACCCACCCGGTTGAACCGCGATACGCAACGCCAGATCGTCCCGGCCTTCTTGGTCCAGCAAAGCTTTTGCCTTGGCCGCCGCCGCGTCAGTCAAGATCGCGCCGTGGGTCTGGGTGGTCGGCTCGTCGTGAACCGTCATTGCTACTCCTACCTGCCGCATCGTTAGGTGGTGCACTGGACTCATACCGCATAGGGCTGAGTCTGCGCGGGGCTGAGCCGGTTACGGAAAGCCCACTGCGGTCAACGGTACCTTGTGTTGGCCCAATTCCCGAGCCGCCGCCGACAGCGCCGATCACAGCCAACGCAGTAACCTATCGATTGTGAAGCTGCTGCGCCGCAAGAAAGAACTGGACACCATAACGACGGCCGACACCAGCGCCGAGTTCGAGACCACTGGGCAGTCCCAGGGGATTCGTCGATCCCCCATGACTGCACCCAAAGGTCGCCCCACCCCTAAACGCAGCGACGGCCAACACGGCACCAAACGTGGACCGGTCGTGCCGGCTCCGATGACCGCCGCGCAAGCCCGAGCGCGACGCAAAGCCATTGCCCGCCCGAAACTGAGCCGCCAGGAACGTCAAGCCGCCAAGGCTGCCCGCCGGTCCCAGCTCACAGATCGCCGGCAGCGCATGATGGCCGGCGAGGAAGGCTACTTACTGCCTCGCGACCAGGGGCCGGTACGCCGATACGTACGTGACGTGGTGGACTCCCGCCGCAACGTGCTAGGCCTGTTCCTGCCTTCGCTGTTTGTGCTGATGTTCGTCTCGTTTGGGGTGCCCCAGCTCCAGATTTACTTGTCGCCGGCAATGCTTGTGCTCATGTTTGCCATGGCAACCGACGCCATGATCTTGAGCCGAAAAATAAGCAAACTTGTTGACATAAAATTCCCGGGTAACACCGAAAGCCGTTGGAAGCTCGGTTTATACGCCGCCGGCCGGGCCTCTCAACTGCGCCGAACACGGGCACCACGGCCGCAAGTGGAACGCGGCAGCCTCGTTGCTTAAACACCAGTCTCTAGCTGCCTGATTGCCTGTGACGTTCCCAGCAGTACCCCTGCCCGATGCGCATGCCGCCGCCGCCGCCCGCACTCGCCACAACGCTTTACTCAAACCACCCGGCGCGCTAGGCCGCCTCGAGGAGCTGTCCATCTGGGCGGCCTCCTGCCAAGGACGTTGTCCGCCAAAACAATTCCAGCGGGCCCGAATAGTGGTGTTCGCCGGCGACCATGGCGTCACCCAGAACGGGGTTTCGGCGTACCCGACGCAGGTAACCGCCACGATGGTCGCCGCGATCGACTCCGGCGGCGCAGCGATCAACGCTCTGGCTGAGGTGGCCGGGGCAACCGTGCGAGTGGTCGACATCGCGGTGGCCGCCGACCCGTACTCCCCGCAGATCGGCAGCCACAAAGTGCGCCGTGGCAGCGGCAATATCGCTGTTGTGGACGCTCTGACCGAACACGAAACCGCCCAGGCAATAGCAGCCGGCCGACGCATCGCTGACGAAGAGGTCGATGCCGGAGCAGACTTGCTCATTGCCGGCGATCTGGGGATTGGCAACACGACACCAGCAACGGTGCTGGTCGCAGCCCTGACTGACACTGAGCCCGTGGTGGCGGTCGGTTACGGATCCGGAATAGACGACGCCGGTTGGTCGCGTAAAACCGCAGCAGTGCGCGATGCCCTGTTCCGCGCGCAACCGCTACGATCCGATCCAATCGGCCTACTGCGCTGCGGTGGAGGTGCCGACCTGGCCGCGATGGCCGGCTTCTGCGCCCAAGCTGCCGTTCGACGCACTCCGCTGCTGCTCGACGGCCTACCTGTAACGGCCGCCGCGCTGGTGGGCGAACGCATGGCGCCCGGCGCCCGGCAGTGGTGGCAGGCTGGGCACCGCTCCACCGAACCAGCGCACGCGCTAGCCCTGGCAGCACTACGGTTGGACCCCATTGTGGACCTCGCTATGCGCCTGGGCGAAGGCACCGGGGCAGCGGTGGCACTGCCAGTACTGCGGGCTGCGGTAGCGGCGCTGACGTCGATGGCCGACTACATACCGTGATTCGTTCGCTAACAGCGGCTTTCGCTTTGACAACCGTGCTGCCGCTACCCCAGCGCACCAGCTGTCAGCTGGGCCGCGGCGCGATCACCGCGCTGCCAGTAGTCGGCGCCGTACTGGGAGTCTTGGCTGCGACCGTCACCTGGGCCGGTGCACTCGCCTTCGGTCACACAAGCCCGCTGTCCGGGTTGCTTGCCGTAACAACCTTGCTGGCCGCTACCCGCGGCCTGCACATCGACGGTGTCGCCGACACCGCTGATGGACTGGGGTGCTACGGGCCACCGACCCGCGCGCTGGCGGTGATGCGTGAGGGCTCGACCGGACCGTTCGGAGTGGCCGCGGTGGTCGTGGTGATCATCGGGCAAGGGCTGGCGTTTTCGACGCTAGGCCCGGCCGCGATCGTGCTCGCCGTTGCCGCGGGCCGGGTCACCGCGGTATTAGCCTGCTATCGATCAGTTCCCGTAGCCGAAGGCAGCATGTTGGGCGCCCAGGTTGCCCGCAGCCAGCCCACCTCGGTGATAGCCGCCTGGATCGCGGTACTGGCTCTCTGCGCGGTAGTTGCTGGACCACGGCCTTGGCAGGGGCCAGCAGCGCTGTTAGCCGCGGTGGGCTGCGGCGCGCTCTTGGTGGCACATTGTGTTCGCCGGTTCGGCGGGATTACTGGTGACGTGCTGGGCGGCGCCGTTGAACTGACCACCACGGTAGCCGCCGTCCTGTTCGCCGCACTGTAGCTCGATACGCTTTAACCGAGCGTTGCCATCCAGCCGTGGGTATCGGCGAAGGCGCCCCGCTGGATTCCGGTCAATGTGTCACGCAACGCCATGGTGACCTCACCCGGTTGACCGTCGCCGATGGTGAACTCCGAGCCGCCGTATTTCACCAGCGAAACCGGGGTGATGACAGCAGCCGTGCCGCATGCAAAGACTTCGGTGATCTCACCGACCGCGGCCTTCTTCTGCCATTCGTCAATATCAAGCTTGCGTTCTTCCACACTGATGCCGGCGTCGGTAGCCAGCTGCAGCAATGAATCACGGGTGACACCGGGCAGCAACGAACCGGATAGCTCGGGAGTCACTAACCGGGCTGATGCGCCCTTGCCGAACACGAAGAATAGGTTCATCCCACCCATCTCTTCGACGTAACGGCGTTCGGTAGCGTCCAACCACACCACCTGATCGCAGCCTTGATTGGCGGCTTGTGCTTGAGCTACCAGCGATGCGGCGTAATTTCCACCGAATTTGGCTGCGCCAGTGCCGCCCGGGCAGGCCCGCACGTATTCCGTCGACACCCAGACGCTGACCGGGTTGATGCCGCCTTTGAAGTAGGCGCCCACGGGCGAGGCGATCAGCAGGTACCGGTACTGCTTGGCCGGCCGCACCCCCAGCCCCGGCTCGGTAGCAAAGATAAATGGCCGAAGATACAACGCCTGTTCCCCGCCAGCGGCTGGCACCCAGACCTGGTCGACGGCGATCAGCTGCCGCAACGCCTCGAGGAATAGCTCATCGGGCAGCTCAGGGATAGCGATCCGACGAGCCGAGGAGCGCAGCCGGGCCGCATTAGCGTCGGGCCGAAACGACACAATCGATCCGTCTGACCAGCGATAGGCTTTGAGCCCTTCAAACACTTCCTGCGCATAGTGCAACACGATCGCCGACGGATCCAATTCAATGGGACCGTAGGGCATGACGCGCGCATCGTGCCAACCCAGACCGTCAACGTAATCAATCGACACCATGTGATCGGTGTGGTATTTGCCGAACCCAGGGTCCTGCAGGATCGACCCGCGTACCTCATCGCTCGTCGGGTTTGCGGTAAGCGAAACCGTGAACTCGAGAAGGCCGCTGGTCATGGTGCTGATTCTATATCCGAGGGTTAACGGGTCTTCGCTTCGACGAACGGCAGGCGCACCACTTCGCACTCCAACGCCCGGCCACGCACGTCAACGGTGACATGGTGGCCGTCGGCAATACCTGCTGCAGTGTCAATCAGCGCCAGCGCGATACCGGTCTGCAACGTCGGAGAGAACGTTCCTGAGGTGGTAAAACCAACCTGGCGGCCCCCGGCTAATACGGTGAGCTCGGGCCGCAACACCCCACGGCCAACCGCGCGCAGACCACGTAGCACCCGCTGAGGCCCAGCTGCCTGCTCAGCCAGCAGCGCGTCGCGGCCAAAAAACGCCTCCTTTTTCCACCCCACCGCCCAGCCGCAACCCGCTTGAAGCGGCGAAATCTCTAGCGACAGCTCGTGACCATGCAGCGGATAACCCATCTCGGTACGCAAGGTGTCCCGGGCGCCAAGTCCAGCCAGCTCACCACCAGCATCGACGACCGCGGCGACCAAAGCGTCAAACACCACATCCGCGGTCTCCCACGGCGGCAACAACTCATACCCGTGCTCACCGGTGTATCCGGTCCGGCAGACCCGCACCGGAAGGCCGGAAAATTCCGCATCGACGTAACTCATGTAACCCATGCCGGATGGCAAGCTCAGCGCATCAAGAACATCAGCTGCCCGGGGTCCCTGCACCGCCAACACAGCATGAGACTGGTGCTTGTTGGTAATGGTCAGTCCGGCGGGTGCAACCTCCTGCAGCGCAGCAACCACGGCGGTGGTGTTGGCCGCGTTGGGCACCAAAAAGATCTCATCGTCGGCGACGTAGTAGACAATCAGGTCGTCGATGACACCGCCGCTCTGCGTGCAACACAACGTATATTGCGCTTTACCGGGAGCAATACGGGCCAGGTCATTGGTGAATGCCGAGTTGACCAACGCAGCGGCATGCGGGCCTCGGATCAGTACCTTGCCCAGGTGGCTGACATCGAACAAGCCAACGGTATTGCGGGTAGCGTTGTGTTCACTGACAGTACCGGCATACGACACCGGCATCAGCCAGCCGCTGAACTCGGCGAAACTTGCGCCCAACTCGCGGTGTCGGGCTTCTAACGGTCCATGCTTGGGGTCATTCACGGGACCCCACCTTAATATCCGGTATCGATGCGTCGTCATCGCCAGCGCGGCAAAGCCCAACGCAGCGGATCACCACACTGGCCTTAGGGTGTTGCGGGTGAGCGCACAATCCCCCGAATATCCCGTCACTGTCACCGTCGGCTCAACGCTGCCGCACCGGAACAGCGCGGAATCGGTATTGATCGTGCCGGTCGTATCGACCGGCGAGGACAATCAGCCGGGCGCAATCATCGCAGCAGCCGGCCCAATAGACGCCGATGCGGTCGCCGAGATCGAAGCCGGCCTACGGGCACTGAACGCCAAAGGCAGCAGCGAGGAGGTGCACCGGCTGGTGGTGCCGTCACTGCCGGTGGGTTCTGTATTGGCAGTAGGCCTCGGGAAACGACGTGACGAGTGGCCCGCTGATGAGGTGCGCCGCGCGGCGGGGACAGCGGCTCGTGCCGTAAATGGCACCGAAGCGGTCATCACTACGCTGGCCGAACTACCTGGCGGGGGTAACTGCGCCGCTGCAGTCGAGGGTCTTGTCCTGGGCAGTTACCGATTCAGCAGGTTTCGCAGCAGCAAGACCACACCGAAACAGCCGGGGCTGCGCAAGATCACCGTGTTATCGAACGCCAAGGACGCCAAGAAACAAGCCGCCCGGGCGGCGGCGGTGGCCAGCGCGGTTGCTACCGCCCGCGACTTGGTCAACACCCCACCAAGCCATCTCTTTCCCGCCGAGTTCGCCCAGCGGGCTAAAGATTTAGGCGAGTCCGTAGGCCTTGAAGTCGAGGTGCTCGACGATAAAGCCCTCAAGAAAGCCGGCTACGGCGGGCTGATCGGGGTCGGGCAGGGGTCTGCACGACCGCCACGACTGGTCCGGCTGATTCATCGCGGGTCGCTGCTGGCCGACAAGCCTAAACGGGCCAAGAGAGTCGCCTTGGTCGGGAAAGGGATCACTTTCGACACCGGAGGCATCTCGATCAAATCGGCGGCCGGCATGCATCACATGACCTCGGACATGGGTGGTGCCGCTGCCGTGATCGCCGCTGTTGTGTTGGCCGCGCAGCGGGGCTTGCCGATCGATGTGATCGCCACCATCCCGATGGCCGAGAATATGCCGTCTGGGACTGCTCAGCGTCCCGGTGATGTGCTGACCCAATATGGCGGAACTACGGTCGAGGTACTTAACACTGACGCCGAAGGCCGGCTGATTCTGGCCGACGCCATTGTCCGGGCGAGCGAGGATCAACCGGATTATCTGATTGAAACCTCGACCCTGACCGGCGCGCAGACGCAGGCCCTGGGCGCCCGAATCCCCGGCGTGATGGGCAGCGATGAGTTCCGTGATCGGGTTGCTGCTATTTCTCAGCAGGTGGGTGAGAACGGCTGGCCGATGCCGCTGCCGGATGACCTCAAGGACGAGTTGAAGTCGACGGTGGCCGATCTGGCGAATGTGAGCGGACAACGCTTAGCCGGCATGTTGGTGGCCGGGGTGTTTTTGCGGGAGTTCGTCCCGGCTTCGGTGGCTTGGGTGCATATCGATGTCGCCGGCCCCGCCTATAACGCGGGCAGTCCGTGGGGATACACCCCTAAGGGCGGCACTGGTGTGCCCACCCGGACCCTGTTTGCCGTGCTGGAAGATATCGCCGAGAACGGCTAAGCGAGTAGTGGTAGCCGTTACCCCACCTGTGTGTTGATGCTCTCCCCCGAAAGCGTGTCGGCGCTGGCGTAGCGGCGTATCGCCGTGCGTAAATTTTCCGCAGTGCTGGTGCAGTCAGAACTGGCCCGTCTGACCGCTGCCCGGCGGGCCCGCTCGACCACGACAAATCCCTCATTAATAAACCCGAAAAGTGGGCCGTAAGTTTGCCAAACTTTAGTTTCGAGATGCGTGGTGACGACAGCTGCATGCTGAGCTCGTAGACTCACTTCGTTGAGCCTATTGATTAATGTTTCCAGATTTCCCGACTCGAC
>JAIENC010000092.1 GCA_019751635.1 Mycobacteriaceae bacterium | reverse complement strand
TTAAGGGTATGGCAAAGATCTGCTGTGCCAGATCGGAAACAGGAGTCGATGACCCCGACACCGTTACACACTCCACGCCATTCGAAACATCTTTGTCAGCTGTTCGGGGTCGAGTTGGGCATATTTTTCGTGCTCCCAACGGCGGACCGCGACTGTCATGTCTACGGCGGGATCACCGAGAAGTGCCCGCATGCGGCTGGAATGATCAAGTTTGGCAATCACTTCGGCATGCACATGGGGCAGCAGCGCGATGCCTGCTCGGTGCCGGTCGGCGTCAGACAGGGTAGCTGGATCAACCGTGATTTCCGGTGGGAGTGTGGCGTTTTGTTGGATTCCCGCTAAGGCGAGTCCAAGAATTGTCGCCGAGGCGAAGTAGGGGTTTGCCGATGGGTCAACCACTTTGACTTCGAAGTTAGCGCCGTAAGGGTTGGCCGGCCCAGTGTTGATGAATCGTATTGCTGCTTCACGATTTTCGGTACCCCAACAGATGTGCGGTCCGGCCCATTTGCCAGGTTGCATACGCAGCCCGGACAGGATCGATCCGCAAAGCACGCCCTGGGCTTCTGCCAGACCGTTCAGGATCCCGGCCAGTGCGCTTTCTCCGGCTGCGGTCATACCCCTGGCGCCTTTTCCGCCGGAGAATAACGGCCCTTCCGGCGAAGTCAGTGATACGTGCTGATGGGCGCCAGAGTTGACTTCATGGGCGAAAGGCACCGGAGACAGGCTGGCCCGTATGCCGTGTCGGCGCGCTACGCGGCCGATGATGATTCTGGCTAGCACAAGCTGATCAGCCGCGGCGACCGGCGACTGCGGCGCTAAAGACATCTCAAACTGGTTTGCGCCGTATTCGGGATGGAACTGTTCGATAACCAGCCCAGATGTGGCTGCTGCAGTGGTGACATCGCGCACGAATGCCTCGTGCTCGAGGACCCCGGACAAGCCGTACTGGGCCCACGTTGTCGAGGGCAGCCGGCTGCCATCGGGATTGACCAGAACAAACTCGATTTCATGGCCAACCATCGCATCGATGCCGGCTGCTGCGAGTGCGGCCTCGATGCGGTTCAGTGTTCCTCGACTGCAGACAGCAACCGGAGTGCCGTCCTGATTGAAGAATGCTGCTGGCGCCCAGGCTAATCCCTCGCCGAGCATCCGGATGGCCGATAGATCAATGCGGATGCGTTGATCGCCGGTCACGCCGCAGTCTTTGGTAAACGCTATGCCGGTCTGGTCACTGGCGAAGGCATGCCAGCTTGGACTGGCCCCCAGTCCTGGGTCGGCAAAAGCGTTGGTGCGACGAACAGGGACAGTTTTGGCATGGATGAGACCGGCGGGATTGACCACGGTGCCGATCACGGCGTCGACTCCTTGACCTTCCAGCTGAGCGATCGCAGCTGCGGCCAGTGGCGCGGCAGTCATGGCTGGGATCAGTTCGGCGGGCGCGAGACGCACTGCGCGGAATACAGTGCCTCGCCCAGCTTGTCCATTAATTCCAGCTGTGTTTGTAGGTAGTCGGCGTGGAGTTCTTCATCGGCCACAATTTTTTCGAGCAGTTGAGCGCTGGTGCTGTCCTGCTTCTCGCGGCACATAACAATTCCCGGCTTGAGCCTTTTCAGTACCTCAAGTTCGATCGCCAGATCGCTCTCGAATTGTTCGCGCAGCGTTTGGCCGATCCGTAATGATCCGATGCGCTGGTAGTTCGGCAGACCGTCGAGTAGCAGAATCCGGTCCGTAATGAGCTCAGCGTGCCGCATTTCGTCAAATGATTCTTCCCGGGTTTTAGCCGCTAGCTCGGTGAAACCCCAATTCTCCTGCATCTTTGAGTGCAAAAAGTATTGGTTAATGGCCGTGAGCTCACTAGTCAGCTGCTCGTTGAGCAGACGCAAAACATCAGGATCACCTTGCATGATCACTCCTAGTGTCAGGTGTCGAAGGATGGATCGGGCCGAGTCGTCATGGCATCGCCGCAACGTGCCGGATTCAATCTAGTGCAGCCGGCGCTGGAGAGATTTTGGGTGTGTCAACAAGGCGTGGGTTAGCTGAGATCACACGAGTTTGTCGGCGTTTTCCCATACCCCATCATCGAACTTAGGTTAGACTCAGCTAATGTGCAGATCTGGAACACGTCACTAGCGGGGCTGTTCTGATGTATGTATGTCTGTGTGTCGGAGCCACGAGCCAGACCGTGTGTGACGCTGTTGCCTGCGGCGCATCGACGTCAAAGGAGATCGCCGCGGCATGCGGTGCTGGCGCCGATTGTGGGCGTTGCCGGCGAACACTGCGTGCCATTATTTCTGCAGCCACTGGACTTAACCCAAGCCCGGCTCTCTAGCGGCCCGCGTTGGTGATGCAACGCCGGATCCCCAAGGTCCACGAACTGGCACCGTTAATCCGGTTCGGCAAACCCCGACTCGACCGTACGCAGAGCCTTCTGGCCTCTGCACTGACCATCCAGGATTTGCGGAGTATTGCCAAACGCCGCACACCGAAAGCGGTCTTCGACTACACCGACGGCGCCGCCGAAGATGAGCTGTCCATCGAACGCGCCCGACAAGCCTTCCGCGACATCGAATTTCACCCAATGATCCTGCGTAACGTGGCTACGGTTCGCACGGGATGGCACGTGCTTGGTCAACACGTTGGCCTGCCCTTGGGAATCGCGCCAACCGGTTTTACCCGGTTGATGCAGACCGAAGGCGAGATCGCTGGTGCGCGGGCGGCCGCTCAGGCCGGGATCCCGTTCTCGCTATCCACCCTAGGTACTACCTCCATTGAAGCTGTGGCGGCCGCTATTCCGCAGGGGCGCAAATGGTTTCAGTTGTATATGTGGCGCGACCGAGATCGGTCGATGGCGCTGGTGCAACGGGCCGCCGAAGCTGGGTTCGACACCCTATTGGTGACTGTCGATGTTCCGGTAGCCGGTGCACGGTTGCGTGACACCCGCAATGGGATGTCGATCCCGCCGGCGTTGACGCTACGAACCGTCCTGAACGCGGCACCCCATCTCCGTTGGTGGTTTGATTTGCTGACCACCGAACCGCTCCAGTTTGCCTCGCTGGATCGCTGGTCGGGCACGGTCTCTGAGTATCTGGATGCCATGTTTGACCCGACGGTCACCTTCACCGACCTGGCTTGGATCAAGTCGCAATGGCCGGGCAAGCTCGTGGTCAAGGGCATTCAGACGCTCGACGATGCCCGTGCTGTTGTCGATCTCGGTGTTGACGGCATCGTGTTGTCCAACCACGGTGGCCGTCAATTAGACCGTGCCCCTGTGCCATTTCGCTTATTGCCCACTGTTGCGCGCGAACTTGGCAATGACACGGAAATCTTGCTTGACACCGGCATCATGTCGGGGGCCGATATTGTCGCTGCCATCGCCTTGGGTGCGCGTTGCACCCTTATTGGGCGGGCTTACTTGTATGGATTGATGGCCGGCGGTCAAGCCGGCGTCAATCGTGCTCTGGAAATTTTGTCTGGTCAGCTCATCCGTACCATGCGACTACTTGGCGTCAGCTGCTTAGAAGAACTCTCCCCCAAACATGTGACTCAGCTGTTGAGTGTCACTCGATTGGGATGAGAGTAAACGTTCATCGACTCGCCCCGCAGAAACGCCACTAACGTCACCCCGGACCGATTGGCCAGATCAACAGCCAGTGACGACGGCGCAGACACCGCCGCTAATACAGGTACCCCGGCCATGACTGCCTTCTGGCAGAGTTCAAACGATGCCCGTCCGCTGACCAGCAGCACTGTTCCGGTGAGCGGTATTCGATGATGCTCTAGCGCCCAGCCGATCACTTTATCGACAGCATTATGCCGACCGATGTCTTCCCGTACGACCAGCGCTGTGCCGTCCGTCCTGAACAGTGCGGCGCCGTGCAGGCCGCCGGTACTGGCGAACACCGTTTGCTTATCCCGGAGCTGGGCGGGCATGGTAGACAGGGTGTGCGCGGTAACGGTTGAGCAATCTTGGTGGGGATGGTACCGGCTGGCCAGCTGCACCGCGTCGAGTGAGGATTTGCCGCATACCCCACACGACGAGGTGGTGTAGAAGTTGCGAGTGAGCTCAACTTTGGGCATTGGTACACCGTCGGCTAACGATATGTTCAAGACGTTGTAGGTGTTGGCGCCATGAGGTGCGGCGCCGCGGCAGTATTGTGCACTGGCTACGTCATTACGGTGTGCGATGATGCCTTCGGTTAACAAAAACCCTTGTGCCAGTTCAACATCGGATCCTGGTGTGCGCATTGTTACGGCAATCGCGGTGTTGTTGACCCGGATCTCCAGCGGTTCCTCGACAACGAGTGTCTCCGAACGGGTAACGACATTATGAGCGGTGAGGTGTTGAGCTCGCCGCGATACCGTCACTCTGCCCATGGGGTCAGGTCCGGGGGTAAGCCGGCTCGAGTCGGATGACTATCGCCTTTGATACCGGCGTATTCGATTGTGCTGCAACATGATCAAGTGCAACTAGCGGATTGGTCTCCGGGTAATACGCAGCGGCGTTGCCGACCGGGGTCGCATACGGCACCACCAGGAAATCTTTGACGCGCCGTTGCTGAAGTTGTCCATCGAGGCCGATGAACTCGGAAACCAGATCAACCCGAGCACCCGCCTGTAGGCCATGAGTTTCGATGTCGACCGGGTTGATAAACACCACTCGGCGGCCACCTTTGATGCCACGATAACGGTCATCGAGGCCGTAAATGGTGGTGTTGTATTGATCATGGCTGCGCAGGGTCTGCAGCACCAGGCGCCCTTTTGGCACTGGAACCCATTGCAACGGATAGACCGCAAAGTTGGCTTTCCCGGTGCGGGTAGGAAATTCGCGTGCATCGCGCGGTGGGTGGGGTAGTTGAAAGCCGTCAGGTTGGCGCACCCTAGCGTTGTAGTTCTGGCAGCCTGGTACCACCTCGGCGATGGCGTCGCGAATCGTGTCGTAGTTGGTATTGAACTTCTCCCAGGGCACCGGGTGATTCGGTCCCAATAGTTCACGGGCTAGCTGGCAGACGATGCCGACTTCGCTGCGGACCGCCTCGCTGGGCGGGGGCAAACTGCCCCGGGACAAATGCACCATCGACATCGAATCCTCAACTGAAACTAGCTGTTTGACGCCGTTATGCATATCGTGGTCGGTTCGTCCTAATGACGGTAGAATCAATGCCGTTGCGCCATGGATAACATGACTACGGTTGAGCTTCGTCGACACATGCACGGTCAGCGAGCAGTTCGCTAACGCAGCCTCAGTGACTGAGGTATCCGGAGTTGCCAGCGCAAAATTACCGCCCATCGCCATGAACACTGTCGCTTCGCCATCGCGCATAGCCTTGATCGCGTTGACTGTGTCTAACCCATGGTCACGTGGGCTGGTGATACCAAAGTGGCGATCTAATGCCACAAGGAAAGACTCGGGCATCTGTTCCCAGATGCCCATCGTACGGTCACCCTGAACATTGGAATGCCCACGCACTGGACATAACCCTGCGCCAGGCTTGCCGATCATCGCTCGCATCAACAACACGTTGCTGATCTCAGCAATCGTTGGTACGGCGTGGCGATGCTGAGTCAGCCCCATCGCCCAACACACCACCGTGCGGTGGGAGGCGGCCATCATGGCCGCCACCCGCTCCAGTTGCGCCCGGTCAATCCCGGTAGCCTGCAATACTGTATCGAGATCAATTGCCCGAGTGCGTGTTTCGTAATCTTCGAAACCAGCGCCATGCGTGGCGATGAAATCGCGGTCGATGATAGTGCCGGGCGCGTGGTCATCAGCCTCCAGGAGCAGTCGCCCTATGCCGGCAAAGAGTGCCATATCGCCGCCGAGCCGTATTTGGACGAACTCGTCGGCTATCGGAATGCCGTGGCCGATCAGCCCATGAAGCTTCTGCGGGTCTTTGAATCGGATCAGGCCGGCTTCTGGTAGTGGATTAATAGCGATGACGCGGGCGCCGTGGGCTTTGGCTTTCTCAAGGGTTGACAGCATCCTGGGGTGGTTGGTTCCCGGATTCTGTCCAGCGATGATGATTAAGTCGGCATGAATGAGATCGGCTACGGTGACCGAACCCTTGCCGATACCAATTGCTTCACTAAGCGCTGCCCCTGAGGACTCGTGGCACATGTTGGAGCAGTCCGGCAGGTTGTTGGTGCCGAAGCTACGCACCATCAGCTGGTAGAGAAACGCGGCTTCGTTGCTGGTGCGCCCCGATGTGTAGAAAATTGCCTGATTCGGGTTATCGAGCGCACGCAGTTCCTCGGCGATCAACCGATAGGCCGCCGCCCAGCTGATTGGTTGGTAATGCTCTGCGTTGGGCCGCAGCACCATTGGATGGGTGAGTCGTCCTTGCTGCGATAACCAATACTCGGGTTGAGCTCGCAGCTCGGCGACCGAGTGTCGGGCAAAGAACTCGGCCGTGACGACCCGGGTGGTCGCTTCCTCGGCGACGGCCTTGGCGCCGTTTTCGCAGAATTCAGCGATTTTGCGGCCGCCATGTTCTTCCGGCCACGCGCAGCCGGGACAGTCAAAACCTTGGCGCTGATTCAGCTTTAACAGCGTTGCCGCGGTTCGCCATGGGCCCATTGAGGCCAGTCCGCGGCGCAGGGAAACGAAGACGGCTTTAAGACCAGCTGCTTCGCGTTTCGGTTGGGTCGCCGTCACCGAGTGCTCGGTGTCATGAACATCGATATCTCGGCGAGGTTTCATCCGTGCAGTACATCATTTTTCGGCAGAAAGGATGCCTCGAGCGTGCGACCAGACGCACAGTCGGAGCCGATCGTGCGTCTAGACGCACGCTCGGCGATTGCGGATTGAGCGGCGACGAAGGGGGCCTGGGTGCGGTCAATAATGTCGGGCAACTGCGTTGACGGTAAGCAGGCACGTTCGGTGCGTCGTTGTGTGATGCGTAGCCGAATATCGCGTGGGGCGGCAACGAGTTCGTCGAAAGTCAGATAAAAAACGTCATCTGCGACGCCGATTTGGCCAGCGGAAAATCGACGAGATCCTATCTCCCGCAATATTATTCGAAGCTGATGGGTGAATCTTAGGGTGGCGTCATAGGCCAGCTCGCGAAATCCTCGGCCGACGTCCGACCGGGACATTCTCGTCGAAGAACTGAGTGTGGTCGGTGTTGCTGGTACATCTGGTACATCCGCCGCGACGGCCAGCAGCATTGTCGGATCATCGCCGAAAGTTGGCTGGGCTAGCTCGATCTCCCCCGGCCCGCGGTGAGCGATCCGAGTTAGCGCTAAGGCCAGGAACTGTGGATCGGCCCGCAACATCGCCGCAACCGTAGTGATCTCCAGGCTCATCTGGCCGTTTCCGTTGATCTCATACAGCGCCGATGCATCAGCGGCACTGGGGGCATGGTGTTGCAGCGCTGCCGTGACACCGATTTCTACCAACCACAGCGCCGTCAGACACCAACCTTGACGAATCCGATCGCGGATCAATCGAGCGTGCGCCTCAAGGGTGGCATCTGACCATCCGGCCAGCCGATTGGCATCACGGTGCTCGGCAATTGCCGCCGCGCGGTAGGCCTTAGTCTCGGTTTTTAGGTGTGGCAGCATCGCTAGCGTGTGAGCGGCGGCCAGCGCGTTAATCCGGGTGGCGGTCACCATAGCGGCTGCCACCCCAAGGTAGATGCGATGAGCGAAGAGCGTGCTAGCGCGGCACTCCCACGCCGTGCTGGCTGCGGCATCGAGGCCCAGCACTTGCCCGGTCAGCCGAATGGCTGCGCACAATCCGCCTAGCTGAACATCGAGCGTCATCGGGGTGGCAGACCGGGGGTGAGTCCGGGCGGATAGCTCGATCCGGGCAGCAGCTTCCGTCTTTAGTGGTACATGGCCGGGCAGGTCTACCGCACCTGTGGCGATAATTTTGCGGCCGATCAGCCCGCGTGCGGTGTCAGCCAGGGCTTCGGCGGCTGACCAGCCGAGTTCAAAGTTCCAATCCTCTTGCAGTGCAGCGATATTCATCTCTGGAGAGAGTTCGGTCCAGCTGCGTATGCGGTGCCACCATGGCGGTATCGCGGTGGGGTGGGCGGAGCGCAGAAGCCGCCACGCGGCGATGGTGTTGGTGGCGTCGGAAGTGGCGAGATCAACGACACCGGTGCGGTCGTTGCCTATCGCCATAACCAGGAACCGAACGAGGTCATCGATGTGCAGCACACGAATGGGCCGTGACGATGCCTTCGCGCGCACTAGTGTGACCACCGTTCGGCACACCATCCAGTCGAGCTGACGGCCCATTGGTGGCGCAGCTCGGATGACTAAATGTGGTGCCCAACTGGTGGATACCAGCATTTCGGCTTGACGGTACAGCGCTGGTTCGCCAGCGGCTGCAGAGACGAACAGCAACCGGGCACCGGCGCGTGCGGCCACGTGGCTCACCCGCACGACGCCAGGGATGCCAGCACTGCCTGGCGCCTGCGGATCGACTGGGGCTAGATGAAGCACCGCATCGGCTTCATGAGCTAGTTCGTGCAGGATGGGAGCGCGCAACGACCCGCACACAAAATCAACGTGTGGATCCAGGCAGTGATGTGGGCGCGTGGCGATACCGCTGACCGCGTGCCCGGCGGCGAGCAATTCGCGGCACACCTGCCGGCCGAGTATTCCGGTGGCATCGGTAACGAGGATTCGCACTCGCACTCACCTCACTAGCGCCCACCTCGACAATAGGCGTCTCGGGGCGGCTAGCACAGTGCCGCGGTGCCGTCTTCATACACAGCGATCTTCGCGCCGGCGATGTCTGTAGTGACTGTGTCCCGCGCTGATTGCGGGTCGGAAATCAGCGCCAAGGTGCGTGCTTCGGCAGAGCCACCGGGGACGCGCACTGCCACGAACGCCTTTTCGGGTTGCCCATCTCGGCTAACCGGTGTGGTCCATGCTTCAACAGTGCCGATACCTTCCCAGCTCTCCAAAGCCTGCTGCGTCGGTTCACGGTCTATTGCCGATTGCACGTCTTGCCAACGGAATTGAGCTGGTGGTTCCGTGCTGTACACCCCAAAGCTGTGTTTGGTCAGGTAGCCGCCATTGGCACTGATCAAGCCCCGTCTGCCGGGATTGGCCACCAGCAGCTCAGCCATCGTGGCAATGGCATGGGTGACGTAGTTGTTCCATGGGCCGCCAGCAAAAGTCAGTCCACCGGTGACGGTCAGCGGACGGCCGGGATCGTCGAGTGCAAGCCTCAGTTCAGTGGCCGCCACTTCAACGGCGGAGGGAAAGCAGGAATAGAGATCGAGGTAATCAACCTCGTCAATGGTCATATCGGCCAGTTGGAGCGCGCGCATAGCAGCAATCCGGATCGCTGCTGAGCCGTCGAGCTTGGCGCGTTCAGCGATGGAATAGGTATCGTGGCCATCGGTACCAGCATGCGGATAGACCCAGCGCTCGGTCGGGACCCGCAGATGCGTTGCGGTCTCC
>JAIENC010000220.1 GCA_019751635.1 Mycobacteriaceae bacterium | reverse complement strand
AACCCCAACGCGGAGACGCGGACTCCGCAAGTCCCGAGATTTCGCTGACGCATCTGCTGTCCTTTGATTTGTTCAACATGCTTTGAAAATCCACTATGATTTCCTGGCAGCTGGGCTGCGCTAGATATCGACGGGCCCGTCAGGTTTGTCTGCAAGTAGAGGGAAGGCAGGGATCGCCATGGCCACGCTGACGGTATCCACCCGCAGACTGGCCGGCCGGATCGGTGCGCAGATTGACGGGATCCGGCTTGGCGGTGATCTTGGTGCGGACGCAGTGGCTGGGCTTCATCACGCGCTCCTTCGGTACAAGGTCGTGTTTATCCGGGGCCAGCATCATCTCGATGACGAAGAGCAGCAGGCCTTCGGCCGGTTGCTGGGCGCCCCGACCAGCCATCCCATTATGGGAAACAGTGATTCAGGCAGGGAACTGGTTCAACAAATCGACTCCGACAACGGCAAGGCCGACAACTGGCACACCGACGTCACTTACCTGGCGGACTTTCCCAAAGCAGCGATCCTACGGGCCGTGACCCTGCCCAGCTACGGCGGCTCCACACTATGGGCTTCGACGGTGGATGCCTACGCTGCCTTACCCGAGCCGCTGCGGCGCTTCGCCGACAGCGCATGGGCCCTGCACGCTAATCGTCACGACTACGTGATTAACCGATCAACCGATGAACCCGCATATCACGAGCAACGCCCGGGTCGCGCAGCGTTTGAGGCATTGGATTTCCGTGCAGAGCATCCTGTGGTTCATGTTCATCCTGAAACCGGACAAAGATCTTTGCTGCTCGGCGGATTCGTGCAGGCAATTATGGGCGTGGATCCGACGGAATCGGCCACCCTCATTCAGCTTCTGCAGCGGCGAATTACCATGCCGGAGAACACAATCCGGTGGAATTGGGAGCTGGGTGATGTAGCGATCTGGGACAACCGGGCTACCCAGCATCGCGCTATTGCTGACTACGACGGTCAGCGTCGGGTCATGCATCGGGTCCTTCTGCGTGGCGACATTCCGGTCTCCGTCGACGGTCAGCGCAGTCGCGGCATCGGCGCGGCCAACCTTTCCTAAAGGGTGTCGAACAACTGGGGTCGGTCGAGTCGTCGTAGCAGCAGGGCGATTTGGCTGAGGATGAGGAATCCTTCGTGGGCAGCGAGGGCGACTTCGTAGTGCCGGTCGAGTCGCCGGCAGTGGTTGATCCAGCCGTTGGTGCGTTCGACCACCCAGCGGTGCGGCGCGACGATGCACCTGCGACTGGGCTTCGGCCCCGACACGACATCGACGGTAATGCCCGCCTTGGTGGCGGCATTGGCAACGGTTGAGCCGGTGTAGCCCTTGTCCACCCAGACGTGGGTGATGGTCGGTGCGACACGTATGGCCTTGCGCAGCAGCTTGGGAAAGGCGGCCCGGTCCTGCGTGTTGGTCGGGGTGACTAGGGCCGCGACAAGGATGCCGCCGGAATCGACCAGCACGTGTCTTTTTACGCCGTCCACTTTCTTGGCGCCGTCGAATCCGCGGGTTCCGGTCACCGGCGATGCCTTCACCGAGGACGAGTCCACCACGGCCGCCGTGGGCCGTCGTCGTCGACCCGACCGGGTGCTAACCTCGCCGCGTATCGCCGTGAGCGCCTTGGTCCACGTGCCGGTAGGGCACCAACGTAGGAAGTGCTTGTGCGCCGACGACCAGCAGACGGTGAAGTCGTGCGGTAGGTGGCGCTACGCGCACCCCGTGCGCAGCACGGACACCGATCGCGTCGCAGTATTCCCGCCACCGTTCGGGCGGGCAGGGCTGTGCGCCTCGGGTGTGCTTGGGCACGATGAATCGGGCGATCCGTGCCCAGGCGGTGTCGGACAAGTCGGAGTCATAGCGTTGTCGCCGCCGCTGGGACGGTTCAGAGTTACCTAACCGCCAATAGTGACCGTGCGGGCCGACACGGCCGGTCTGTCACTGCTGGTCAGGGTATTTTGTCGGTCGGTCGTGGGATGCTCACCGGTGATGAGCCGCCATACTACGTTCAAGTTCTGCCTCGATCCCACCGTCGAGCAGCATGACGTGCTGGCCCGGCATGCCGGTGCGGCGCGGTTCGCGTTCAACCAATGCCTACGGATAGCGAAAACCGCGCTCACCCAACGCAAAGCCGACCCAAGTGTGGATGTGCCGTGGACCGGTTTCGATCTGATCAACGCGTTCAACGCGTGGAAGAAAACCCAAGACGCGGGCCGGGTGTTCGCTGTCGGCACCGATGGTGTCGCCGAGTTGGTGGTCACCGGCCTGTCCTGGCGCACCGAGGTCTGCCAGCAGGTGTTCGAGGAAGCCGCCGTGTACTGCGGACGGGCACTCCAGTGCCTGGTCAGACTCGCGATCGGAGAAAACGTCAAGGCAAGCGAGTTGGCTTCCCACGCTGGAAGAAGAAAACCCGTGCGGTGGCGTCGTTTCGGCTACGCAACAAACACCCCAAGGACCGCCCGGCGGCGATCCGCGTCGGTGACAACAATCGGCCCCGATCGGTCACCCTGCCCGGCATCGGGCAGATCGGGGTGCATGACAACACTCGGCGGCTACGGCGCATGCTGGCAGGCGGATGGGCGAAGATCCTGTTCGCCACGATCAGCTCTCACGCGGGCCGCTGGTGGCTGTCGCTGAATATTGAGGCCGCCGACCTGCACCCGGCCCACCAGCACCAGCAACGCGACCACGCCGATCGCAGTGGCTGGGTCGGTGTGGACCGGGGCCTGTCGGCGTTTCTGGTTGCCGCCACCGCCGACGGCACCGAGACCGCGCGCATCCACGACGCACCCAAAGCGCTGTCGGCCGGCATGCGCCAGCAGCGCCACCTCGCCAAGAAGCTGTCCCGCACGAAGAAAGGATCCGTTAACCGCCGACAGGCCGCTGCCAAGCTCGGCCGCCGCCACCACCACGTCGCCAACGTGCGCCGCCACTTCCTGCACCAGGTGTCCAACGAGCTGGTCAAGACCCACGACCGGCTCGTCATCGAGGACCGCAACGTGTCCGGGATGCTGCACAACCATCGACTGGCCCGAGCGATCTCCGATGCGGGCTGGGCCGAATTCGCCCGGCTGCTGGGCTACAAACAAACCTGGCGCCGCGGCACGCTACTGGTCGCTGACCGTTGGTTTCCCTCAAGCAAGCTCTGCCCGGCGTGCAGGACCATTCGCGGCGATCTCACGCCGGCCCATCGGATGTTCACTTGCCGGTGCGGCCATACCGTTGACCGCGACACCAACGCGGCGACGAACCTGGCCCACTGGGGCCAGAACCATCACCACACATCACCAGATCCCCGGACCCCTAAGCAACGGGGCCGGGCCACCAATGCCCGCCGACGGGACGGCGCTGACCAGCACCCCACGCGTGCTGGTGAAACCAGCCCGGATGACGCGGGAACTGACGTTCACACCGCACCTGCGGCCTGAACCGACGACGCCCGAGAAGGGCGGTGCCGAACACTCAACAGAGTTGTTCGACACGCTTTAGCTGGGGCCGGTTCCTGCGGCACAGTTCCGCGGCATAGATCGCGGCGATGATCGAGTGTGACGCCGGTGGACTGCGCCTTACCGCCGAGCGGCTCGTCGGTGGGTTGGCTCGCGACCCGGCGGTTGTGATGGGGGCGCGAGCAAGGGTTTACGCGGACGCAGCGCCACCGTGGTCGGTGCATCGGTGTTCAGTGTGAGAACATCGCTGGCGTGCCGGATCATCAGCTCGGCATGGGGTCCGTCGCTTACGGTGTAGGTGACGTTGGTGTGGTTGACGTCGACCGAAACTCGGAATCCACGCCAAAGAAGCCGGAACCGTAGCCGCGAGATTCCTTCTGGCAGAGCAGGATCAAGCGAAAGAATGCCTTCGTCGTCACGTAAGCCGCCGAACCCGGCGACTAGTGCGGTCCAGGCGCCGGCCATGGAAGCCATGTGCAGGCCGTCGCGGGTGTTCTGGTGCAGATCGCGCAGGTCAATCAGCGCTGCCTCGTAGGCGTAATCGTGGGCCAGCTCAAGATGGCCGACGTCGGCGCACATCACCGCCTGGGTGCAGGCCGACAGCGAGGAATCACGTACAGTGCGCCGTTCGTAGTAATCGACGTTGCGTGCCTTCTGTTCGGCAGTGAACGCGTGGCTTTGCCACTGCATCGCCAACACCAGATCGGCCTGCTTAATGACTTGCGCGGGATAAAGCCGCACATACGGTTCATGCAACAGCAGCGGATACGTCGTTTTTTCGGTGAAATCCCACTCCGCAAAGGTGGTGAAGCCCTCGCACTGCTGGTGCACGCCCAGCTCCGCGTCGTAGGGAATGTGCGCGGCGCCGGCCGCATCACGCCAAGCAGCCATTTCTTCGGTATTGACGCCCAATGCTAGGGCCACTTCGGTATGCCGGGCGCAAGCTTGCGCTGCGGTGAGCAGATTATGAGCCGCCATCAAATTGGTGAACGCGTTGTCGCGGACCACCGCGGTGTACTCGTCGGGACCGGTCACGCCATTGAGATGCCAGACCCCGTGCCGGTCGTGGTGGCCTAGCGAAATCCATAGTCGGGCGGTCTCGATCAGCACCTGCAGGCATTCGTTCTCCACCGACTGGTCGCCAGTGACGATGCGGTATCGCTCAAAAGCGGCGGCGATGTCGGCGTTGATGTGCCAGGCGGCAGTTCCGGCTGGCCAATAGCCCGAGCACTCGTGGCCGCGAATGGTGCGCCAGGGAAAAGCGGCTCCGGCTAAACCGAGTTCGGCGGCACGATCCTTGGCGAGGTCGAGCGTCGAGGCCCGCCAGCGCAGGGCATCGGCGGCCGCGTGGGGCAGCGTGTAGGTGAGGACCTGCAATACGAAACCCTCGGTGTCCCAGAAGACATGACCGTCGTATCCGGTTCCGGTCAGCCCCTTGCTGGCGATTCCGCGGCGCTCGGCGCGCGCGCTGGCTTGCACTAAATGAAAAAGCCCGAACCGCACCGCTTGTTGGCAGTCCGGATCGCCTTCAACCTCGACGTCGGCATTCTCCCAAAAATTGTCCAGATATTCCCGTTGGGCTTTCATCAGCCCCTGCCACCCGCTGTAGCGGGCACCAGTGAGCGCGCCCATGGTTTGGTCCCGTAGCGCTGGGCGTGAGCGCAGGCTTGACCACCCATACGCGATGTATTTGACGATGCGTAGCTGTTGGCCGGGGCGAAGCCCACAGATGATGGTGGTTCGAGCCAGGTCCGGACGTACGTCGGTGCCGACTTCAACACGGCCGGGGACCTCCACTTCGTGGTCCATCCCGGCGGCCATCATCAGGGCGCTGCCCTTGGTCCGATGCATGAGCAGCGCCTGCCGCTCGGTGCAGTCTTGCTCGACGGCCTCCAGCGGATGTTCCAGGATCGCCGACACCCGAGGATCGGCTGATGTCGGTGGTTGATCCTCATTGGTGACCAGTTCGGATTGCACTGTCACCCGGACAAATTCGTCGAGTGCTTCAACGACATATTCGATGGCGGCAACACTGCGCTGAACCAGCGACACCAATCGGGTGGAGACCACCCTGACTTGTTTGCCTGCGGGGGACCGCCAATGTGCTCGGCGGGTGAGCGTTCCAGAGCGCAGGTCCAAAACGCGCTCGTGACTGATCAGGTCGCCGTAGCGGACGTCGAACGGCTCGTCGTCGACCAGCAGCCGCATGATCTTGCCGTTCGTCACGTCGACCACGGTCTGCCCGGCCTCTGGATACCCGTACCCGGCCTCGGCATACGGCAAGGGTCGGATCTCATAAAACGAGTTCAAATAGGTACCGGGTAGCCCGTACGGTTCACCTTCGTCGAGGTTGCCGCGCAAGCCAATATGCCCGTTGGACAGCGCGAACAGCGACTCCGACTGCGCCAACAAGTTCAGGTTGAGTCGAGTTTCTCGGATTTGCCAGGGCTCAACGGGGAAGGCTTCTTCGGTGATCATCATGGCAGTAGCTCGCTGAGGTCTGAGACGACAATGTCGGCGCCGTTGCGGCGTAATTGTTCGGCCTGGCCCAGCCGGTCGATACCCACCACGAAGCCGAAGTGTCCGGCTCGACCTGCTGCCACCCCAGATAAGGCGTCTTCGAATACCGCTGCGGTGTCGGGTGTGACGTTGAGTAGCTGTGCTGCCCGTAGAAAAGAATCCGGGGCGGGTTTGCCGGCGAGGTTTTCTTGACGCAATGTCACACCGTCGACCCGATGGTGGACGTAGTGGTCCAGGCCACTGGCCGCCAGCACTGAACTGGTGTTGGCGCTTGACGACACCACGGCCACCCCGAAGCCAGCCGCGGTGACCGCCTCCAGGTACCGGCGTGACCCGTCGAATACTTCGATGCCGTGGTCGTGCAGCGCTTGATTGAACATGTCGTTTTTTCGGTTACCCAACCCGTGCACCGTCTCAGTGGCGGCTGAGTCGTCCGGATGGCCGTCGGGCAGTTCGATGCCACGACTGGACAGAAATGAACGGACCCCGTCCTCACGCTTTTTGCCGTCGACAAACTGCAAGTAATCGGCTACCGGATCGAAGGGGACGAGCTTCTGACCGGTGCGCTCCGCCCGCTCCGCTAAGTAGGTGTCAAACATGGCTTTCCAGGCCGTGGTGTGCACGCTTGCGGTATCGGTAAGCACCCCATCGAGATCGAATAAACAGGCGTGTACCTGCTCCGGTAAACCCAGCACTGCTCACCCCGCTCTGGTTGTTTGTACTGAGGGCGGTACCAGTTCACCACGTCGGGTTGGCGCTGACGGTGAATTCGCGCATTCTTCGCCGTGGACGTCCCCGCAGCAGTGCCGGCGAGGGCGCGTGTTTATACGCTCGCAAGGAAGGCTCCCGGCGACGTCACTAGACTGACTGGCCGTGTCTCACACTGCTGACCTTGATGCGACCGGACTGCCCGCTCGGCCGGTGCTGGTCATTGACTTTGGTGCACAGTACGCCCAGTTGATCGCCCGGCGGATTCGGGAGGCGCGAGTTTTCTCGGAGGTCATCAGCCATACCGCCACGATCCAGGAGATCAAGGCCCGTAACCCGCGAGCGCTTGTGCTTTCCGGGGGGCCGGCCAGTGTTTACGCCGACGGGGCCCCGCAACTTGATCCGGCACTGTTTGACCTCGGTCTGCCGGTGTTTGGTATCTGCTACGGCTTTCAGGCCATGGCGCAAGCGCTCGGAGGTACCGTTGCGCGGACCGGGACCAGTGAGTATGGCCGAACCGAATTGACCTGCCTTGGTGGTGAGTTGCATTCGGGCTTACCTGAGAGTCATCCGGTGTGGATGAGTCACGGCGATGCCGTCACGATTGCGCCGAACGGATTCGACGTTGTGGCCACTAGCCCCGGCGCGCCGGTAGCGGCCTTCGAGGACCGGGCCCGCCGGTTGGCTGGGGTGCAGTACCACCCTGAGGTGATGCATAGCCCGCACGGGCAGCAGGTGTTGAGTCGGTTCTTGCATGACTTCGCTGGTCTGGGCGCGGATTGGACTCCCGCAAACATTGCGCAGGTGCTGGTCGAGCAGGTGCGTAGCCAGATCGGGGCGGGTCACGCCATCTGCGGACTATCCGGGGGAGTGGATTCCGCGGTTGCGGCGGCGCTGGTGCAACGCGCCGTCGGTGACCGGTTAACCTGTGTGTTCGTCGATCACGGGCTGTTGCGGGCCGGCGAACGCGCCCAGGTGCAGCGCGATTTCGTCGCCGCTACCGGCGCCAAGCTAGTGGTTATCGACGCGGCGGACACGTTCCTGGAGGTGTTGTCCGGGGTCAAAGACCCGGAGGATAAACGCAAGATTATCGGTCGCCAGTTCATCCGCGCCTTCGAGGGCGCGGTTCGAGATGTGTTGGGCAACAATGATTTTGATCCAGAAATCGAATTTCTGGTGCAGGGCACCCTCTATCCCGATGTGGTGGAGTCCGGCGGCGGCAGTGGTGCCGCGAACATTAAAAGTCACCACAATGTTGGCGGGCTACCCGATGACTTGAAGTTCAAACTCGTTGAGCCACTTCGGTTGCTGTTCAAAGATGAAGTGCGTGCGGTCGGGCGAGAGCTGGGCTTACCGGAAGAAATCGTTGCACGCCAGCCGTTTCCAGGCCCAGGGTTGGCGATCCGGATTATCGGAGAAGTCACCGCGCAACGGCTAGACACATTGCGCCGCGCTGATGTGATTGTGCGCGAAGAGCTGACCGCGGCAGGTTTGGATAGCCAGATCTGGCAGTGCCCGGTGGTGCTGCTGGCTGACGTCCGCTCGGTGGGCGTACAGGGTGACGATCGCACCTACGGGCACCCGATCGCGCTGCGGCCGGTTTCCAGTGAGGATGCGATGACCGCGGACTGGACTCGGTTGCCCTACGACGTGCTCGAGCGCATTTCGACCAGGATCACCAATGAGGTGGCCGAGGTGAACCGAGTGGTGCTGGACATCACCAGCAAGCCGCCCGGCACCATCGAATGGGAGTAGCTAATGAGAGCCGAACGGCGAGCCCTCGACCGATCTTTTCGTGTTCGGGGGACGCTGTTCGCTGAGCGTTGAATCCATTAGCTTGTCGCCGGGTGTCCTTGGGCTCGAACATCTTCGACCTAACCTGCGGGAAGCAGGGGATGATTTTTGTCGGTGACGATGAGGCGCGAGAACTGCCATGACGTTCACCTGATGGATGAAAGCGGGCCGCCGTCTGTGGGTCGAGGCACTCGTTGTGGCGGGCTGTAGCGGTCCTGGCCAGGTGCCAGTTTGCCGTGGCGTTCCGAAGCGGCCAGCTGAATCCCCATAGCGGCGGGCAAATACCGTTCGCACTGCTCACCCGAGGCCGCTCGGACTTGTTCTAGCACCTTCAAGCGCATCATAGGAATGTTTCGGATTGCGTTGTCGACGAACCGGTTTAGCGACCTTCCTGTCTGCCCCTTGTTCGCCTTAGCCGCTTTCGCATGCGCCCTGACAAACTTGGTAGTGATCTCGGCACGAGGCGACATCGACAGCCCACTCTCCATGCCTGGCAAGAATCACTGTCCCGCGGGCACTCTCCGCTATCACTGCCGATGCATTGACTAGCTTTAGTCAATTGTTTACTTTAGAAACTAATTTGGTAGGTCCGTTGCCTGCGGATGAATATGCGAAAACTTATTTCACTGAACACCAAAGTTGGGAGTGCGCGTGGCAAGTCCGGAGGCATCTGGCGGCGGCGGCCCTGTTGCGTATGCCGCTGGTTGCCTCTTGCTTATAGCTTTGGCTGGCCTCGCTCAAGGCCTCGCTGATCTCATCGACTCCGTTGACTCGGATAATTCCCAGCCAAACCGTATGGGCATTTCCGGCTCTTCGTAATTCAGAGTGCATTGATGAGTGCGTGTAGGCAGCCGCTGTGTAGGAGTGAGCGGATGCGGTAGTG
>JAIENC010000187.1 GCA_019751635.1 Mycobacteriaceae bacterium | reverse complement strand
AGGCCAGGGCCAGTACCAGGCTTGGGCACAACACGTTCCACTACCCGACGCGGCAGAAACCGGAAATAGCGGTTGCCCAGCCCCAGCCCCGCAGTCAAGGCTGCGGTAAGAATCGCCGAAGCGACCGGCGCGACCACCGACGATCCCACACTCATCGTCTCGGCGTACCGGAATTTTCTGCCATAAGCCCAGTCCAGTAGTGCATTGCTACGCCGCACAATGCGGACGTTGTAGGGCGCCATGATGAATCCGGCAGTCCAGATTCCGGCCAGCTCAGGGGCAATGGCGCGACCACGCCGCCAGGACAGGTCTGGCTGCGAACCAAAATCGGGTTCCGCGCCGCGATCGGTACTCAGCACGTAAGGATCCGCAAGTTGACGTCGCACATCCGGATCGCTGGAGGCGGTATGAAGCACTTCAATCAACGATGCGATGGTGCCGCCAGAAACCCCACCGACCAGACCACGCACCACCAGCTCGGTATCGGCAAGTGCACCGGCGTCATCGGCCTGCGCCCGGCGATAGAGCGCGTACACGCTCAGATCGGAAGGAACCGAATCGAATCCGCAGCTGTGCACAATGCGGGCACCGGTATCTACAGCCTGTTTGTGGTAAAGATCGATGCAGTTACGCACAAACATCGTTTCACCAGTCAGGTCCGCGTAGTCAGTGCCCGCCGCTGCGCATGCGGCCACCAACGGCAATCCATAACGGGTGTAAGGCCCAACCGTGCTGATCACAACCTGCGTGCGAGCCACCATCTCGCTGAGGGTGGCCGGTGCCGACGAATCAGCGACTAGGATTGGCCAGGATTGAGCGGATTCGCCCAGGTTGGCCCGGACCGCATGCAACCGGTCTGGCGAGCGCCCGGCCAGCGCAATACGCGCGTCCGGACCAACTTTGGCGAGATATTCGGCGGTCAGCTTCCCCACGAAGCTGGTCGCCCCATACAACACAATGTCGAATTCACGCGGTGTGGCAGCCACCCGCCCGACGCTACTCCGAGTCGTCAGGTCAGCCCAGTCGGCCGCAGACCGGCCAGGCGCCGATGCCCTGCGAGTGCAAGACATTTTCCGCCACCCGGATCTGCTCCTCCCGGCTCGCGTTATGCGCCGCGCCTGAGCCACCGTTGGCTCGCCAGGTGCCTGAGGTGAACTGCAGGCCACCAAAGAAGCCGTTACCCGTGTTGATTGCCCAGTTGCCGCCGGACTCGCATCGAGCAATCGCATCCCAGTTGACTGTGTACGCCTGGATCACCGGTGCCGGCGCGTCGTCCACGCTATCGGTGACATCGCGATCGGACGCCTCGGAAGCCGGTGGGTCCACCGGCGCCTCAGAAGCGGGAAGCAGTCCGTTGAAAATATTCTGGTCTTCGGCAGCCAAGTCCGGAGCTGCGAAATCTTCCACAGCGACCGGAGTAACCAATGCCGCGCCCTCATCTGCGTGGGCTGTACCCGCCGAGCCAATCAACATCGTCATTGGCGCCATCGCGATCGCTCCGGTGAGTGCGGTCATACCCAGCGTCTTGCGGACGTAGTTCAATCTCGTTCCTTTCGCCGTGCCTGCGCCGAAGCACTCCCACCGGATACCGGCCATATGGCCGTCTGCGTGCGGGGCAGTTCGCGCTTCGGGGTGTGCCAGGTGAGTGCGGCACAACAGCGGGGGCGTACTCCGCCCGGTGGGTTTCATGACCCGTAGCTGCACGGCGACGATCAGCGTCGGCAGCTTCCGCTCACAAGCTGGTTCGTGCTTGTGTTTTTCTTCGCTTCTTTGCGGGGACTCGCTATGAGCCGATACGAACCGTACGAGACAACATTGACATCGTCACATTCGCTTTAAGGCATATCTCGGTTCAATAACGGACCAATCACGACCCAATCAGATAATTATTTCCCCAGGTAGATGTACCGTTTTTAGCGGACATCAATATCGGAGCCCAATTGGATTATCGTGAGCCGAATCACCTAGATATTGTGAGTTGTGACACGGATTTGTCCCAGCAAAATCAGCTGGCTACACACCTGAGCTCGGCGTGGCGCACGAGCCCAAGCCGCCGGCGCTAAACCCGTGGCAGCGCGTGCAGCTCGTCGGCCGAATTGACGTTGGTCAGCACCCGGGAGTCAGTCAGAACAACACGCTGAGCATCGCTAGCGTCAACCAACGACCGCATGCTGCGCTGACCGGCAGCCAACGCAGCATCAATACGGTCCACTAACCCCGTCCGATACACCGCAGCTAAATAGTGGTCTTGGCCGTCCCACGGCAGAACCACATCCGCATCGAGTTGCGCTGCCCGCCGAGCCAGGTCGTCGATGAAAGCCGCATTCACAAACGGCATATCGACGGCGCAGACAAACGCTCGCTCAAGACCGGCCTCCGCGGCCGCGCGTAATCCACGTCCAGTCGCCAGCAGCGGCCCTTGGCCACGCAACTCATCACGCAAGATGGGCACCGACAGGGCTGGCAGCGCTTGCCCCACCGCCGCCACCACGAAAACCGGTTGGCAGCGCTGCCTAACCACGCTGACCACATGCTCAACCATGGTGGCCTGACTATCACGGCCATCAGCGGACCGGAAAAAGGGCAGGGTGGCTTTGTCGCGCCCCATGCGTCGCGATTCACCACCAGCCAAAACCACCCCGGCTACCGCAACAGACTGCAGCACAATCTCACCCACCTCAGTCAACAGTCCAGGTGTCATGCCCGCGCAACAGTGCCTGCAATGCTGCAGCGTCGAACGCCGCCGACTCACGTGCGGTGCTGATCTGAGCCCGAGCGGCATCATCGTAAGTAGTGCGACTCAGGTGACGAAAAACGCCCAACACGGTGTGCGTCAAACTCTGATCGGACAATCGAGACAAGGCGAACGCGTAAGCCGGATCGTGCGCGTGGGCGTCGTGCACCACGATTTCCTCGGCCGAGACCTCAGCGGTCTGAGCCACGTCAAGACCGAAGCCGGACTTGACCACACAGTATCGGCCCCCCACCCCGAAGATGATGGGTTCGCCGTGCCGGACGCTGATCACCCGATCCTCGGCGCCTTCTTTACGCAGCTCGTCGAAGGAACCGTCATTGAAAATCGGGCAGTCTTGCAAGATTTCGACGAGTGCAGACCCACGATGTTGGACCGCGGCCCGTAATACCTCAGTCAACCCTTGCCGATCAGAATCCAGTGCCCGCGCAACAAAACTCGCCTCAGCCCCCAACGCCAGCGATACCGGGTTAAACGGGTAATCCAACGACCCCATCGGCGTCGACTTAGTGACCTTGCCGACCTCTGAAGTCGGCGAGTACTGCCCCTTGGTCAGGCCGTAGATCCGGTTGTTAAACAGCAAGATGGTGATGTTGACATTGCGGCGTAACGCATGGATGAGGTGGTTGCCGCCAATCGATAACGCATCGCCGTCACCGGTGACCACCCATACCGAAAGATCCTCCCGGGCAAGGGCCAGGCCGGTCGCGATGGCCGGGGCCCGACCGTGGATCGAGTGGAATCCGTAGGCCTGCAGATAATACGGAAACCGGCTCGAACACCCAATCCCGCTAACGAACACGATGTTTTCGCGACGCAGCCCAAGTTCAGGAAGAAAGTTACGGATGGTGTTAAGGATGACGTAGTCGCCGCAGCCGGGGCACCAACGCACCTCTTGGTCGCTGGTGAAGTCTTTGGCCTTGCGCGGCTGGTCGGTGGTAGGCACGCAGGTGTGTTTTGACTCAACGGGAGTGACACCAAGGTCCTTACCCGCCGTCAGATCGCTGATCACGTCAGTCACGCGTCCACTCCCGCTGTGGCGGCCGCCAATCTGGCGACCATAGTCTTGTCTTGTTCAATTTCTGCCAGGGTCCCACCGAGTGCGGCGCGGATAATGCGCCCCACTTCATCTGCCAAGAATGAGACACCCTGAACCTTGGTCACCGACTGCACGTCAACGAGGTATTTGCCGCGTAACAGCAAAGCTAGTTGCCCCAGATTCATCTCCGGCGCAACCACCATGCGATACCGACGCAACACCTCACCAAGATTGGCGGGAAAGGGATTGAGGTAACGCAGATGCGCATGGGCCACCTTGATGCCCTTGCTCCGCGCACGTCGACACGCCTCCCCAATTGGACCGTAGGAGCTACCCCACCCAATCAGTAGGAGCTCGGCGTCACGGCCGGGGTCGTCGACCTCCAGATCGGCAACGTCGATACCGTCAATCTTGGCCTGCCGCAATCGGACCATGAGGTCGTGGTTGGTGGGCTCGTAGGAAATGTTGCCCGAGCCGTTGGCTGCCTCTAGCCCACCAATGCGGTGTTCCAAACCCGGGGTACCCGGTATGGCAAACTGCCGAGCCAAGGTTTGCTGGTCACGGGCGTATGGTTGAAAAGGCTCATCCGGTTTGGCAAAAACGTGCTCGATCGGGGCCAGTGTACCCAGATCTGGGATGCGCCACGGCTCTGATCCGTTGGCAATGGCACCGTCGGACAGCAGAAGCACCGGGGTCTGATAGGACAACGCGATGCGCACCGCCTCTAGTGCGGTCTCAAAACAGTCACTGGGTGAGCGCGGGGCTAGCACCGCAACCGGAGACTCCCCATTGCGGCCAAACATCGCCTGCAGTAGATCTGCCTGCTCGGTCTTCGTGGGCATGCCCGTCGAGGGGCCAGCCCGTTGCACATCGACAACCAGCAGCGGTAACTCGGCCATCACACCAAGGCCGATCGCTTCGGATTTCAGGGAAAGGCCAGGACCCGAGGTGCTGGTGACGCCCAACGCGCCTCCGTAGGAGGCCCCGAGCGCTGCGCAGACGCCACTGATTTCGTCTTCAGCTTGGAAGGTCATCACATTGAAGTTTTTATGTTTAGACAACTCATGCAAGATGTCCGACGCCGGCGTGATCGGGTAACTGCCAAGCACAACCTGGATGCCAGCCAACTGGCCGGCCACCACAATGCCGTAAGCCAACGCGGTGTTGCCCGAGATCTGTCGGTATTGGCCCGCAGCCAACTTCGCCGGCGGAACTTCGTAGGTGGTACCGAACGCCTCGGTGGTCTCGCCGTAGTTCCAGCCCGCCTTCAACGCAAGAATGTTGGCTTGCGCGACATCGGGCTTGCGGGCGAATTTATCCCGAATGAAAGCTTCGCTGTTGGTCAGTTCTCGGCCGTACATCCAGGACAGCAAGCCCAGGGCAAACATGTTCTTGGCGCGCTGGCCGTCTTTCTTCGACGCGCCAATTGCTTCCACAGCTCCAAGCGTGAGCGTGGTCATCGCAACGGCGTGCACGACGTAGTCGCAGAGCTCTCCGCTCTCTAGCGGATTGCTCTGGTAGCCAACTTTAGCCAGATTGCGTTGCGTGAATTCGTCGGAGTTCACGATGACCATGCCACCGCGCGGCAGGTCATCGATATTGGCTTTGAGCGCTGCCGGGTTCATCGCCACCAGCACATCGGGGCGATCACCGGCAGTGAAAATGTCGTAGTCGGCGATTTGAATCTGGAACGAGGAAACCCCGGGAAGGGTACCGGCCGGGGCGCGGATCTCGGCCGGATAATTCGGCTGGGTCGCCAGATCGTTGCCGAAAACCGCCGCCTCTGAGGTGAACCGGTCACCGGTGAGCTGCATACCGTCACCGGAGTCCCCCGCGAACCGGATGACAACTTGCTCTAACCGCTGCCGCCCCGGTAACGCTACGTTACGCAATTCCGGTTCGGCCCCGACCCCATTCGGACCCACGGTCCCCCGCTTCCCTCGACAATGCTCTGCCACAACTTATACAACTACCGCTCGCAGCGAATTATGGCATTGTTCGCACGAAGACAACCATCAGCCACTGGCTGCGCGAAATGCGCAGCCAATTAGGACTTTTCGACGATTAAGCAGAAACAAATGCCTAGCGCTGTGATGGAAATCTCATGAGTGAAAAGGCGCCGATTTTCGGCCCGACACCAATTGTCCCGGCTCGGTCAGGCGCTCTTGTCTCGACGTTCCGCACGTGACTGCTTGCGCGGCACGATGGTCGGCAGCACGTTGTCCTGCACGGTCTCTTTGGTCACCACAACTTTGGCAACGTCGTCACGGCTGGGGATGTCATACATCACCGGCAACAGCACTTCTTCCATGATCGCGCGCAGACCACGGGCGCCGGTGCCACGATGAATCGCTTGGTCGGCGATGGCTTCCAGCGCATCAGCCGTCAGCTCCAACTCGACGCCATCCATTTCAAAGAGCCGAACGTATTGTTTGACTAACGCGTTCTTGGGCTCCGACAAAATCTTGACCAAGGAATCCTTATCAAGATTAGTCACGGAAGCAATCACTGGCAGCCGACCGATGAATTCGGGGATCAACCCAAACTTGATCAGATCTTCTGGCATCACTGCGGAGAAGTGATCGGTAGTGTCGATCTCGGCCTTGGAACGAACTTCGGCGCCGAAACCTAACCCACGCTTGCCGACACGTTCGTAGATGATCTTCTCCAGGCCGGCGAAGGCGCCCGCAACAATAAACAAGACGTTAGTCGTGTCAATCTGGATGAACTCTTGGTGCGGATGCTTACGGCCACCCTGCGGAGGAACCGAGGCCTGGGTGCCTTCCAGGATTTTCAGTAATGCCTGCTGGACCCCCTCACCGGAGACATCCCGAGTAATCGAGGGGTTTTCACTCTTGCGAGCGATCTTGTCCACTTCGTCGATATAAATAATGCCTGTCTCGGCACGCTTGACATCGTAATCAGCGGCCTGAATGAGTTTAAGCAGGATGTTTTCCACATCCTCGCCAACATAACCGGCCTCAGTCAGCGCGGTGGCATCAGCAATGGCGAACGGCACATTGAGCATCTTCGCCAACGTCTGGGCTAAATAAGTCTTGCCGCAGCCGGTCGGACCAAGCATCAAAATGTTGGACTTGGTCAACTCGACTGGTTCGCAACGCGAGTCGCGGCCCTTCTCACCGGCTTGAATACGTTTGTAGTGGTTGTAGACCGCAACGGCCAGCGTCCGCTTGGCAGTGTCTTGCCCAATGACGTAGCCCTCGAGGAACTCCCGAATCTCCATCGGCTTGGGTAATTCGTCAAGCTTGACTTCGTCGACGTCGGCGAGTTCTTCTTCGATAATCTCGTTGCACAGGTCTATGCATTCATCGCAGATGTACACCCCGGGGCCTGCGATGAGCTTCTTAACTTGCTTTTGGCTCTTCCCGCAGAAGGAGCACTTCAGCAGGTCCCCACCGTCTCCAATGCGCGCCATTGTGCTTCAGAGCCTACTTCCTGTTCGCCGTTGGTCATGGTGTGCCACACGTATCGCCGACGCTACCCGCTTGTTCCCCTGCGACGCGAGCGTTCACGCCGAATCGCGTCGGTGGTATTTCCGTCTTCCCCATAAACATATAGTCCGACAGCTCGACTCGCTTGCGAACGGCGCGCAATCCGTAACCGGCGTGTCGATACCGCGAGGCGACAAGTGATCCACAACTTGACCACGATCCTTCGGGAAGGGGGTCAGCCAGTCTGCGCGGAGAGCTTGCGGTACTCCAGCACCGTATCGATAATCCCGTATTCCTTGGCTTCTGCGGCGGTCAGGATCTTGTCCCTGTCGGTGTCCTTGCGAATAACCTCAGCATCTTTACCCGTGTGGCGGGCCAGCGTGGTTTCCATCAGCGTCCGCATACGCTCGATCTCAGCGGCCTGAATCTCTAGGTCAGAAAACTGCCCCTGGATAACACCCGATAGTGATGGTTGGTGGATCAGCACCCGCGCATTGGGCAGCGCCATCCGCTTACCTGGCGTACCAGCAGCCAGCAGCACCGCGGCGGCCGAGGCGGCTTGGCCAAGGCACACCGTCTGAATGTCGGCCCGCACATACTGCATGGTGTCGTAAATCGCCATCAGCGAAGTAAATCCGCCGCCCGGCGAGTTGATGTACATGGTGATGTCTCGGTCTGGATCCATCGACTCCAGCACCAGCAACTGAGCCATGATGTCGTTTGCCGATGCATCATCAACCTGTATGCCGAGGAAGATAATGCGCTCCTCGAACAACTTGTTGTATGGGTTCGATTCCTTGACACCCCAGCTGGAATGCTCAATGAACGACGGCAGAATGTAGCGCGCCTGAGGTTGGATGTGAGAGTTCATTTCAGTGCTCCGTTGACGTGGGCGCGGGTAATGATGTGGTCGACGAACCCGTATTCCAAGGCTTCCTGGGCAGTGAACCAACGGTCGCGATCCGAATCCGCTTCGATGCGTTCGATTGGCTGGCCAGTGAACTCGGCGTTGAGCCGGAACATCTCTTTTTTGATCAAGGCAAACTGCTCAGCCTGAATGGCAATATCGGAGGCGCTGCCGGTGACACCGCCTAACGGTTGGTGCATCAAGATGCGTGCGTGGGGAAGCGCATGCCGCTTGCCGCGAGTACCAGCAGCAAGGAGAAACTCACCCATGGACGCGGCCATACCCATCGCATAGGTAGCGATATCGCAGGGCGCCAACACCATCGTGTCGTAAATCGCCATGCCGGCACTGATTGATCCACCTGGCGAGTTGATGTACAGGGAGATGTCTTTAGTGGGGTCTTCGGCAGCGAGCAACAGAATCTGGGCGCACAGACGGTTGGCGATGTCGTCATTGACATCGGTGCCTAAAAAGATGATGCGCTCGGCGAGCAGCCGCTCGTAGACCGAGTCGGTGAGGCTAAAGCCCTGCGCGTTTGCACGCATGTCTCTCACACCGCTCACAGTGGGGTCTCCCGCTTTCTCGAGTTGTTGATGCACCGACATTAGCCGCCACGTACCACCGCGTGTGGGCCTGCGGCCCTCCACTGGCCGCACGTTCGCTTACAGCGTGTCAGCCACAGCCTCATCGCTTTCTTCGCCCTGGTCGGCCTCGCCGGCCTCCTCAGCTGCCTCGGCTGGGCTGGCCTCCGGCACCTCGACTGTCCGGCGGGCGCCAAAGAATTCATGAGTATCGAT
Organism: Mycobacteriaceae bacterium; assembly: GCA_019751635.1. Taxonomy (GTDB): domain Bacteria; phylum Actinomycetota; class Actinomycetes; order Mycobacteriales; family Mycobacteriaceae; genus Mycobacterium. Next base: position 403 of record JAIENC010000187.1, on the reverse strand, counting down.
CGTGTTCCCCGCGGTATCAGTCACCGTCGCCGCTTCGACCACCGCCGCGGTGGTTGCACTGCGACGCACGTCAGCAAACACTGCTGGGAGCTGATTGTGCTGATGCAGATAAGACAACAGCTGCTGGGGCTCAACACCGTATTGCCGCGATGTCACCACCAGTCGTTCGGTCAGCTCTTCCTGACCCACCTGGATCTTCAAGTCATCAGCCAGCGCGTCCAACAGCAGCTGCGTCTTGAGGGTTTTCTTGGCCGCGTTGCGGGCATTAGCGTCGAAGACCGCCAGCGAAGAACCCTGCTGCTCGAGCGCCTCAGCGAACTTGTCCTGGTCGTTGCCGAATCCCCGCAAAGCGTTTTGCAAGCTGGTGTTGACCTGGGCCTGCACCAGCCCTTCGGGCAGCGGC
>JAIENC010000021.1 GCA_019751635.1 Mycobacteriaceae bacterium | reverse complement strand
CAGTGCTTCGAAGTCCAGGCCGCGCTCGGTAGCGATGATGATCTCGCCGTCGATCACGCATCGTCGGGGTAGCTCGCTGGCGGCCGCGGCCACCAGCTCGGGGAAGTAGCGGGTCAAGGGCCTTTCGTTGCGGCTGCCTAGTTCGATCTGATCGTCGGCGCGGAAACAGATGGATCTGAAGCCATCCCACTTGGGTTCATAGCATGCCCCCGGCGGGATTACTGCGACAGATTTAGCCAGCATTGGCGAGATGGGGGGCGTGACCGGGAGCTGCATTGACCTATTCTCGCGCCCGCGGTTTAGCGCGTAGCGTCCAATGATGCCCGAAGAAGTTAACGTCGGTGGGATCCCGGTTCGGGTGACCAACTTGGACAAGGTGTACTTCCCAAGGCTGGGGTCTCAGGGGACCAAGCGTCGGCTCATCGAGTACTACTTGGCCGTTGCGGGCGGTCCGATGCTGGCTCCCCTGCGTGATCGGCCGACTCATCTGCAACGTTTTCCGGACGGCATCGACGGCGAGGAGATTTACCAGAAACGCGTGCCGGTGCACCACCCCGATTATGTTCAGACCTGCCGGGTCACGTTCCCGTCCGGGCGGACGGCTGACGTCATGAAGGTGACCCATCCGGCCGCGGTGGTGTGGGCCGCGCAAATGGGTGCGATCACCTTGCACCCCTGGCAGGTGCGCTGCCCGGACGTGGGCCATCCCGACGAACTGCGTATCGATCTCGATCCGCAGCCGGGCACTGGTTTCGAGCAAGCCCGGGTTATTGCCGTTGACGTGCTGCGCCCGCTGCTCGACGAGCTCGGCCTTTGCGGGTTTCCGAAGACATCCGGCGGGCGTGGCATTCACATGTATATGCGGATCGCCACGAACTGGGATTTTGTCCAGGTGCGGCGGGCTGGCATTGCTTTAGCGCGAGAGGTGGAGCGGCGAGCACCCGCTGCGGTGACCACATCGTGGTGGAAAGAGGAGCGCGGCCAGCGCATATTCATTGACTTCAACCAGAACGCCTGTGACCGCACCATGGCGGCGGCGTATTCGGTGCGGCCCACGGCGTTAGCGACCGTCTCTACGCCGCTGACCTGGGATGAGCTGGCCGTCGCCGATCCGGACGACTACACCATTGCCACGGTGCCAGATCTGGTGGCTCGCCGCGGTGACCCGTGGGCTGAGCTGGATCTGGTTGCGCAGTCGATCGAGCCGTTGTTGGCCATGGCGGCTGTCGATGATGAACGCGGGCTTGGTGACCTGCCGTATCCCCCCAATTACCCGAAGATGCCGGGCGAACCTAAACGAGTGCAGCCATCGCGGAATACCGATCGGAACAGGGCAAACAAGTCGTCATGAAGTTGTGCGGCGATGTTGGGAACACGGTTTTCGCGTGTCGGACTTGTATGTAACCACTATATACAGATATGTTAGTGCTACCCGTGGAAACAGATAACTGGAAAGGGTTGCGCCATGCCCACTGGCTTGACGGACGTGCAGCTGCTTCACGAGCTTGAGCCCGTGGTTGAGCGGCTGCTGAACCGCCACCTCGCGATGTTTAAAGACTGGAATCCGCACGACTACGTTCCATGGTCGGAGGGTAAAAACTTCTACGCCCTCGGCGGGCAGGACTGGGACCCTGAGCAATGCCCGCCATTGCCCGATGCGGCCCGGGTGGCGATGGTGCAGAACCTGCTTACCGAGGACAATCTGCCGTCCTATCACCGGGAAATCGCGATGAATCTTGGCCTCGACGGGGCTTGGGGGCAGTGGGTCAACCGCTGGACCGCCGAAGAGAATCGGCACAGCGTCGCGTTGCGTGATTACCTTGTGGTGACACGCGCGGTGGATCCGGTTGAGTTGGAAAAGCTGCGTGTTGAACAGATGATGAGGGGCTTTAGCCCGGGTCAAAACCATCAAGGTGACCTGTTTGCCGAGAGCCTGTTTGATTCGGTGGCTTACGTTTCTTTCCAAGAGTTGGCTACCCGGGTTTCGCATCGCAATACCGGTAAGGCCTGCGGTGAGACCATCGCGGATCAGCTGATGGCTAGGTTATCCACCGATGAGAACCTGCACATGATTTTCTATCGCGACGTTACTGAAGCGGGCCTGGAGATTGCGCCCAATCAGGCGATGAAGTCCATTCACCGGGTGCTCCGCAATTTCCAGATGCCGGGATTCACCGTCCCTGAGTTCCGCCGCAAAGCGGTGATCATCGCGGTCGGTGGTGTATATGACCCGCGTATCCACCTCGATGAGGTGGTGATGCCGGTATTGCGCAAGTGGCGCATCTTTGAGCGTGACGATTTCACTGGGGAAGCCGCCAAGATGCGTGACGACTTGGCGGTACTCATCGAAGAGCTTCAGCAAGCCTGCGACAAATTCGAACTATCCAAGAAGCGTTATTTGGAGCGGCAAGCTCAACGCACTGAGCAGATCGTTGCGAGCAAAGTGCTCACCACCAAGGGGACGTTACGGATGAGCGGCCGGTAGTCCGCTTACTGGGTAGGTATCGGGCGGGTAATGAGCAAAGCTCGTGGCGAGGTTTGCGAACTCGCCCGATACACTCCCGTAAAGCCAGCGTGGCGAGTCGGACGACAAATTCGGCTTAGCAGAGTGACAATGGTCCCGGTTCTCGCGACGGGGTGCGCGACGCTGATGGGCAGATTGACTGCGGATGGGAGAGGAACACGTGCGTCAGCTCGTAGCCGTCGTGACTACGGTCGGCATCTGCATTCTCGCCGCGGGCTGCCATAACACCAACAGCTCAACGTCGAAAACATCGACCACCACGTCGACTACCACCACCAAAGCGCCACCTCCGGTTGCCCAAGGGTCCCTCAAGGGCTTTCTCCTCAGCCCGGATCAGGTCAACGCTGCCATGGGGGCAAAAGACATGACGGTCACCAAGAGCCGCACCGCAATGTCTGATGACAGCGCATCGATGACACCCAAAGAATGTCTGGCTATCGATGGCGCAGTACAGGCCCAGGTGTACGCCGGTGGCGGGGTTATTGCCGTACGTGACCAGACGCTTCAAGAAGGCGATAATTTCGCGCATTTTGCCGAGCAGGCGGTGGTGCTCTTTCCCTCGGCTAAACAAGCGGGCGCTTTCTTCGCCACGCAGGGGCAGCAGTGGCAGACCTGTCATGACTACACCCACGTTCAATCTCAGACGCAGTGGAGCGTGGAAGGCATCTTGAACGTCAACGGCATGTTGAGCACCATCGCGACCCAGGAGAACGCCAACTCTCCCGGTTGGGCTTGCGGGCGGGCGCTTGCGGTCAGAAACAATGTCATTATCGACGTCAACACGTGCAGTGCCGACCCGAAAAATTCGGCAGTTGACCTGGCTAATCAGATTGCCGCGAAAATACCCGCTTGATAGCGGCGAATTATTTCGCCAATGAGTTGAGTTTAGTCTTCGACCACGACCGTGCTGGATGCGTTCCCGCGCCGCTGGGACATTTTTCCTTTGCCGGTTGGGCGCTGGTTGCGTAGTCCGCGTTGGGGTGCTTCGTCGGTCGGGTCGGCGGCGTCCTCCAGCGGGTCGGGCTGATCTTCTTCAGCAGCGGATTGCGGGGCAGCTGTGGCGGCATCCGCTGCACTTTCGGCGCCGTCAGCTGTGGCCGACTCTTTTTGTTCGTCGGTCTTTTTGCGCCGCAATCCAATGCCCCGGCGGGTGGTGCTTTTCGGCTTAAGCGGTTTGGGGGGCGGCGGCGGTAGTTCGGCAATAAACGACAGGTAAAAAGCGAAGAAACCGAGCAGCGCGACGGCCGCGGCCGCGGCGTAGCTACCAAATAGCCACTGCCCGGCCGTATTCAGGGTGAACCAGATCTCGCTAATAGCCGTACCGATGATCAACGCGCCAGCAGTCGCCTGGGCGATAACCGACCCGGTCAGTAATTTCAGGGCCAACTGCGGGGTGCCGAACTCTGGTTTACGGGTCCGCAACAACGTGAACGTGACCGGCAGCGCAGCGACCGATATCAGCACACCGGCCACAATCCGAAGCGCTATCCCCAGAGTCCGAGTGGTCTCGCCCATCAGTTCAGGCCAGCGTGGCAAGACAAAGAAGAAGTACAGGGCGCCGGCGGCGATCGAACACGATGCATGCCACAGTACGGCGACCTTGCGCCCCATGCCCCTCCTCGGGTCGGTGATCTCTGTCTACCCGTAGGCGACCAGAAGGCAACTCTGGCCGCTCCAGCGGGCCTGCGCGGAGGATGCGGGATTTGAACCCGCGAGGGCTATTAACCCAACCCGCGTTCCAGGCGAGCGCCATAGGCCACTAGGCGAATCCTCCGTCGGCCATGGTAGCTGAGGTTGGCCCGGGCGCTTACGCTCGCTCCGGCTAGGGGTATTAGACTCGCCATAGACCCCGCGCGGCGTCCATCCTGTGAACTCCCCTAGGGCCGGAAGGCAGCAAGGGTCAGCGGGCTCTGGCGGGTGCGCGGGGTCCCTGAATTTCACATTGAGTGATAGCCGGTGGTTGATTCGGTCCGGCTGGTCTTAACCGGTGGTGTTGACAGCGAAAGGGCGCATGGTGTCCTACGGCCCCCTCGAATCCTTAAGCCATGCCGATCTGGTCGCATTGCACGCGCGCCACCAGCAAGACTACGCCGAGCTGCAGGCGATGCAGCTCGCTTTGGATCTCACCCGTGGCAAGCCGTCTGCGGAACAGCTCGACTTATCCAATGCACTGCTGGGCTTGCCGGGCGAGGACTACCGCGACGGCCAGGGCGTGGATACCCGTAATTACGGTGGTCAGCACGGTCTACCCGAATTACGTGCCATCTTCGGTGAACTGCTGGGCATTCCGGTGTCCAATGTGATTGCCGGAAACAATTCCAGCCTCGAGCTCATGCACGATGTGGTGGCTTTTTCGATGCTGCATGGCGGTGTCGACTCGATGCGGCCCTGGAAAGATGAGGCGGGCGTCAAGTTCCTCTGCCCGGTCCCCGGCTACGACCGGCACTTCGCCATTACCGAGACCATGGGTATCGAGATGATTCCGGTACCCATGCATGACGATGGCCCAGACGTCGACCTGATCGAAGAACTGGTTGCGGTGGACCCGGCCATCAAAGGGATGTGGTCTGTGCCGGTGTTCGCTAACCCCACCGGCATCACCTATTCCTGGGAAACCGTCCGCAGGCTCGTCCAAATGCAAACGGCTGCAAACGATTTCCGATTGTTCTGGGACAATGCCTATGCGGTACATACTCTGACGCTGGATTTCCCTCCGCAAATCGACATTCTTGGATTAGCCGCCAAAGCGGGTAACCCCAACCGGCCCTATGTTTTTGCTTCCACCTCGAAAATTACTTTCGCTGGTGCCGGCGTCAGCTTTTTCGGTGGATCGCTGGGCAATATCGCGTGGTATCTGCAATACGCGGGGAAGCAATCAATTGGTCCGGACAAAGTGAACCAACTGCGGCATCTGCGTTTTTTTGGCGATGCCGATGGTGTGCGCCTGCAGATGCTGCGCCATCAGCAGTTGCTGGCGCCAAAGTTCGCGGTAGTCGAAGAGATCCTCACCAACCGGCTGCGTGCAGCTAAAGTCGCGGTGTGGACCGAGCCTCAAGGTGGTTACTTCGTCAGTCTTGACGTCCTGCCAGGTACTGCGCGCCGTACGGTTGCGTTAGCCAAAGACGCCGGCATCGCCGTAACCGAAGCTGGCGCATCATTTCCCTATCGAAAAGATCCAGAAGACAAGAATATTCGGATTGCACCGACTTTCCCCTCGCTGCCTGATCTGCGCAACGCGATCGATGGGCTAGCGACATGCGTGCTATTGGCGGCGACAGAAGCCTTGCTGGCTAGGCAGTAAGGCATCGAACTGCGTTGCCAGTGGCCGATCCCGTAGCCTGCTGACCGTGGCCCTGTATCGCAAGTACCGACCGGCAACCTTCGCCGAAGTGGTGGGCCAAGAGCATGTCACCGAACCGCTATCGACGGCTCTGACGGCGGGCCGGATTAACCACGCCTACCTCTTCTCCGGTCCGCGTGGTTGTGGCAAAACGTCGTCAGCGCGTATTTTGGCCAGATCCTTGAATTGTGTGCAAGGACCAACGGCCACCCCGTGCGGCAGCTGCGTGTTATGCGTAGCGTTGGCGCCCAACGGGCCGGGCAGCATCGATGTCATTGAACTCGACGCGGCGAGCCACGGCGGTGTAGACGACACCCGCGAACTACGGGACCGGGCATTCTATGCCCCGGCGCAGTCACGCTACCGCGTCTTTATTGTTGACGAAGCGCACATGGTGACCACCGCGGGTTTCAACGCGCTACTGAAAATTGTTGAGGAACCGCCCGAGCACCTCATCTTCATCTTCGCCACCACCGAACCGGAGAAGGTGCTGCCGACGATCCGGTCCCGCACCCATCACTACCCGTTTCGGTTGCTGCCGCCGCGCACCATGCGTGCCCTGATCGAACGGATCTGTGGCCACGAAGATGTGGTGGTCGACGACGCGGTATACCCGTTGGTGATCCGTGCCGGTGGTGGTTCGCCCCGAGACACTCTTTCGGTGTTAGACCAGCTGTTGGCCGGCGCAGATGGCAATCGGATCACCTACCAGCGGGCGTTGGGTCTGCTCGGTGCCACCGATGTGGCGCTGATCGACGACGCCGTCGAAGCGCTTATTGCCCAAGACGGCGCAGCTTTGTTCGGCGCGGTCGAATCGGTGATCGACGCCGGCCACGATCCGCGCCGTTTCGCCATGGACCTGCTGGAGCGATTCCGGGATCTCATTGTTGTGCAAGCAGTTCCCGATGCTGCGACCCGTGGTTTGGTGGATGCGCCAGAAGACGTTATGGACCGGGTGCGGGATCAGTCGGCCCGTATTGGACCGGCGACCTTGACCCGATATGCCGAAGTGGTTCATGCCGGGCTCGGTGAGATGCGCGGTGCTACGGCGCCACGTCTGCTGCTCGAAGTGGTCTGCGCGCGCCTGTTGCTGCCCTCAGCCAGTGACGCTGAATCCGCCTTGCTGCACCGGGTCGAGCGGATTGAGACCCGGCTGGAGATGTCGATCCCCGCCCGTGCGGACAGCCGCCGCCCGGATCGTTCAATGCCCCGCCCCGCGCTGGTCGAACCGGCCGTGGCGCCCACCCCAGCTCCGCAGCAGCCGGCCGAGCCGCAGCGAGATGATCCACCCGTGCCGCCGGCAGCGAACCAGAGCTCCACACCAGCCGAGATCCCCGGCGAACCCGACGTGACAGCGGTACGGGCAATGTGGCCGGCAGTGCGGGAAAAAGTGCGTCAACGCAGCCGCACTACCGAGGTCATGCTGGCCGGTGCCACCGTTCTGACGTTGGAAGGCGACACGCTGGTGCTGGCGCATGCGTCAGCACCGCTGGCTAAGCGGTTGACTGAACAGCGCAATGCTGACGTTATCGCCGACGCGGTCAAAGACGCGTTGGGGGTGGCATGGCGGGTTCGCTGCGAGGCCGGTGGTCCCGGTTCGGTCGAGGTGGACGCAGCACCGGTGGTATCGCCGCAACGAGAAGACCGGGCGCCTGCCGCAGCGAGTGCGCCGGCCCCTGCGGTGGCTGACGTTGATGCGGTTCGGCGTGCCGAGGAAGAACGCATGCTCACCGAAGCGGGGCAGGCCGAGGAGACCGTGCGACGCGATCCCGAAGAAGTCGCGCTTGAACTGCTTCACAACGAACTCGGAGCCCGTCGGATCGACAACGGCTGACAGTGCCGCTGCAGCCTGCTGCGGATGAAAAGACCTGTTAGACGGTATAGTGGGCCTGACTGTGGCCACTCTTTTGCCCTTATACCGCAACCTAGTTGTGCTTGCGGTTGTCGCGACCGCTGGCCAGGGCTACACGGATGTGATGCAGGCCAAGGATGGAGATCCTGGTCCCGCGGTGGAGGACGCCGTGACGTTGGGACTGCTCGGTACGGGAATCGGGGTTGTGTCACGGCTTGAGCAGTTTCTGCCGGGCATTGAGCGCATTGATGGCTCAACCGTGGAGCTCAGCAAAATCTCGGCTAACCGAGCTGCGGCCACTGTGAAAATTGAGCAAATCCAGGCTATGGATAATGCGGCTTTAGCGGGGACAGCGCTGGGCGCCCCGTTTGTCTCCGCCGAGCAGTGTCAGGAAGTTGTCGGTTTAGTGGGCACGTTCGTGGCATCCACGGATAGGCTCGCCGATATCGTACTTCCTGGAGTTCCGGTCGCGCTGATTTTTGTTCAGACCCTGAGATTATTGAATGGGTTCGGTGTGCCCGATAAAGGTGAGGAATTCCGGGATTCTGCTGCGGCCTTTTTGGACGCTGAAAGCGATTTCGGCCAGGTTTCCTCCTCCGGTGCCTGGGTCGGTGTGGCAGCCGACCATTACGGGGAGCTCGCAGCTAGCCGGCGGGCCGGGGCCGCATCGATCCAGGAGGCGGATCGAAAACTGGCCGACATTCTGCACGCTCAAGCCGCCCAGGTTCGGCACGCCGGCATCGGGTTAGCGGCGATTGACCCGATATGTATGTTAGCGCTCCTATATATTTTTTGGCTCCGTCGCGCTCTGATAGCCGAATGCGATAGGTTAGTGACTGCGGTGCTGACTTGGGCGGCGGAGCATGCCAATGCCGCCGCTGCGAATTTTGAAAGACCAAATGCGATAAAATTCTGGTCAGATAATTTGACTAGAAATAATAATTTATTGAAAGAAATAATATCTATTGTATACAAGTATTTGGCGCAATTCGCTGCTATTGTGACTGGTGTCATGCTCGTCGCGGGTGCTGCGGCCATAACTATGCTGAGCATTTTAATCGACCACGGCAGAAGTAACGCACGGGAGATCGGCTCTGTCACGGAGATGTATCGCTCGGTGGTCGCGGCGCTAGCGGCCGACCTGCCTGCTGGCGGGGTGCCCACGGCGTCGGTGGCGCCGGTCGTCCAGCCCAGCGAATTCGGGGGTGGCCGGTCGGAGTCGTTTGGTCCAGCGGCCCTGATGAGCAGGCTTAAGGGCTGAGGATTGCGGGGTTTCCGGCCGGGAAATTACCTGCGCCTTGTCGAGTTATTGTGGCGCAACGACTTTCGCGTAGAGGTCGGGAAGACGCAGATCCGGGTCGTATGCTTTCTTCGCCGTGCGGTAGGCCTCGCCGCCGCCTGAGTTTGGACATCCTCGGCGATTCTGACGGTGTGTAGCTTTCTGACCTGCTGCTTCTTTCTCGCGGGTGGGTG
>JAIENC010000114.1 GCA_019751635.1 Mycobacteriaceae bacterium | reverse complement strand
GCCGCCCTGAGCGCCTGGGGTCTCTACCGGTTCAATCAGATCCTGGCGCAGCTGTCGGCGGCGGTTCCCGCCGATGTCAGCCTGCTTGAACGGGTGCTGGTGCAGGCAACCATGTACCAAAAAGCGTTCGCCATGATGTACGGCGACATCTTCACCGTCACCGCAGTGGTCTGCGTCGTGGGGGCCCTGCTGGGATTGTTTGTCAGCAGCAGCCGCCACGCCCACGCCGAAGAACCCGCAGCCGTAGCAGCCGCAGTCTAAAACGGGACAGCGACGAACTCGAACCTAGCGCGGCACCACGCTCAGCAGAAGATCGGGGCCAACCCGCTCCACTGCGTCAAACCGCCAACGCAACGCCTTGGCAATGTTGGACACTCCAACATCATCAACCGCGCTGATCGGCCCGCCTAAGAGGATGGGCGCAACGTAGGCCACGATGCGGTCGATCACCCCGGCCCGCAGGAAAACGCCGGCGAGAGTGGGGCCACCTTCTAACAGCACATCGGTGCGGTCCGACAGCGCTTTAAGCACTTCCTGTGGATCGTGGGTACGGATCACCATAGTGCGGGAGTCGTCGTTAAGCACCTGGGCTTCCCCCGGTATGTCCCGCATGCCCACCACCACCCGCAAGGGTTGCCGCTGCGCCAAGCCGCCGTCCGGCAACCGCGCGGTGAGTGCGGGGTTATCGGCGAGCACGGTACCGGTACCGACAATGATGGCATCGGCAACGGCCCGGCGACGGTGTAGGTTCGCACGAGCCGCCTCACTGGAGATCCACTGACTAGAGCCATCCGCTGCCGCGCTGCGCCCATCGATGCTGGTGGCATACTTCCAGGTGACATGCGGCAACCCAGTCCGTTGCTTGTGCAACCACTCGCGCAGCGGGCCAGCACTGACCAGCTCAGCCAGCACCCCCGACCGCACCTGTACCCCCGCCGCGGCCAACCGGACACCGCCGCCACCGGCAATGGCGTTCGGGTCGGAAACGGCGTACACCACCGACGCCACCCTCGCTTCGAGTAGGGCGTTGACGCACGGCGGAGTTTTGCCATAGTGGTTGCACGGTTCGAGGGTGACCACCGCGATGCCGCCAACCGCTAGTCGGCCAGCACGCCGCAGGGCCATCACTTCGGCATGAGCGCCGCCAGCCGGTTCGGTACTACCAACGCCAACTACCCGGCCGTGGGGATCCAAGATGACGGCACCAACCGGAGGGTTGGGATACGTGGTGCCTTTGACGTGATCGGCATGCTGGACAGCCAGGTGCATGGCCTCGTCGAGGCTTTTAACTGTCTGATCGTCCATCAGTGCAGATGCACTGAGGCGGCGGAGGCTTGCCGGCGCAAGCCTTCCACCGCGGCCGCCGGATCATCGGTGTTGTATACCGCCGAGCCGGCGACAAAGCAGTCGACTCCCGCCTCAGCTGCCTGCTCCACAGTGCTGGTGTTGATGCCACCATCGATTTCAATCAGAATGGTCAGCTCCCCGGCGTCCACCAGCCGACGGGCGGTACGCACCTTATCCAGCACATCTGGGATAAATGCCTGACCACCAAAGCCGGGATCAACCGACATGACCAGCAAGGTGTCGAACTCACGCAGAATGCCTAGATAGCGCTCCAACGGCGTCTGAGGCTTAATGCCCAGACCCGCTTTGCCGCCGGCGGCACGAATGTCGCGGGCTACTCCGACTGGATCGTCCGTGGCCTCCGCATGGAAGGTGACGTTGTAGGCACCGGCCTCGGCGTATCGGTGCGCCCATCGATCAGGATTCTCGATCATCAGGTGACAGTCCATCGGCATCGTCGTGCATGCCCTCAGGCTCTCTACCACCGGTAAGCCGATGGTCAGGTTGGGCACGAAATGAGCGTCCATCACATCGACGTGCAACCAGTCGGCGTCAGCCACTGCTTCAACGGCATCAGCTAACCGGGCGAAGTCTGCCGACAAGATCGACGGGGCAATCATGGGTTTACCGAGGTGGCCAGGCATTGGATCAGCCTACTGAGCGCTCAGTCGTGCCGACGCAGGGCGGCCGCGAACATGGCATCGGTACCGTGCCGGTGAGGCCACAGCTGGACGTGTGGACCGGGCCCTAGACCGTCAGTTATGGGTTCAAACAAGGGGCGGGTATCGAGTTCGCTCACCGGGTGACGGCGCACGGCGTCAGCAACGACGCCGACCGTCTCCGCGAGGTGCGGCGAGCATGTCGCGTAGAGCACGACTCCGCCCGGACGAGTCAGGGCGATCGCGGCGGACAGCAGCTCACGTTGCAGCTTGACCAGCGCCGGCACATCGGCTGGCTGGCGCCGCCAGCGCGCGTCCGGCCGACGCCGCAATGCCCCCAACCCGGTGCAGGGCACATCAACGAGGACCCGATCAAAGCCGGGCTCCAGACCGCTCTGCCGACCGTCTGCGCACAACACCTCGACCGGCAATCCACTGGTGTTGGCCATCACCAAGTCCGCACGCTGCGGCGCCGGCTCCACTGCGGTCACCCGAGCTCCGGCTTGGGCCCCCAGCGCAGCCAGCAACGCGGTCTTACCGCCTGGCCCGGCGCACAGATCAAGCCAACGCCCTGCATCGCACGTTCCCGGGCCGAGTGGCGCCAAGGTTAAGGCACGAGCCACTAACTGGCTTCCTTCGTCTTGGACCAGTGCCTGGCCGTTTCGCACCGAGGCCAGCTCCGCGGGGTCGCCGGTCGTCAGGTACACCGCAAACGGTGAATACTGACCGACTTGGCCGTGCGCAGCGGCAGCTAACTCCGCGGCGGTCAGCGCCCCGGGTCGGGCCGCCATATGTACCTGCGGCCGCTCGTCGTCGCTGGCCAGCACCGCGTCAAGTTCTCCGGCCGCCGAGCCCAAGGCGTCGGCAAAGGCTTGGGCAATCCAGCGTGGGTGCGCGTGCACAAAGGCGGCATGCCCAACCGGATCGTCGATAACGTTCGGCGCCAACTCCGCCACCCATGACTGTTCGTCGCGGGCACTGATAGTACGTAACACCGCATTGACGAAACCTGCTCGCGCCGAATCGAATTCGAGCGCGGCCTGGTCAACGGTAGTGGACACCGCGGCGTGTGCGTCGACCCGGGTCCGAAGGAGCTGATAACTACCGAGCCGCAGTAGGTCAAGCAGGATCGGGTTAATCGCGGCCGCCGGCCGGTCTGCGGCCGCACCGATGATCGCATCGAGCAGACCGCGAGCACGACAGGTGCCATAGGTGAGTTCGGTGGCGAACGCCGCATCGCGTCCCGTAATGTGGCGGTCCCGCAGCAGCGCGGGCAACACCAGATTGGCGTAAGCGTCCCGCTCAGTGACAGCCCGCAAAGCATCAAAGGCGGCCCGCCGAGCCGGATCCAACGGCTGTCGCCGTGGCCCACTCGACTTCGGCCGAGGCCGGTTTGACCGGTGTGGGGCAGGCATCACAACGCCCGCGTAGCGGGATCAAGCCGAGCCCCACGGACCCAGTCAGGTGCGTTCATGGCTTTCTTTCCCGGTGGCTGAACCTGACCCAGACACACCGGGCCCGAGCCAGTACCCACCCACACGCCCTGGCGATCCACCTGCATGGCGCCGGGCGACAACGACGAAAAAGACGGCGGGAGATCGGCGCGGACCGCCACCGGACCTATTTTGACCCGCAGTCCGCCGATCATGGTCCAAGCGCCGGGGTGCGGCGTGACCGCGCGGATACGGCGTTCAACGATCTGTGCTGGCAAATCCCACCGAATCCGGGCCTGCTCAACAGTAATCTTGGGCGCCAGACTGACTCCGTCGCTGGGCTGCGGTGCCGCAGTCAATGTTTGGTCGGCGATGCCATCGATTGTCGCGCAAAGCAGCTCAGCTCCCGAAATAGCCAATCGCCCCAGCAAGTCTCCGGCCGTATCAGTTGCCCGGACCGTTTCGGTGACGAGTCCGTAGACCGGTCCAGAATCGAGCTCCGGGACAATCTGGAATGTGGTCGCTCCGGTGATGGTGTCTCCGGCAGCAATGGCAGCCTGCACTGGGGCGGCGCCACGCCACGCCGGCAACAACGAGAAGTGCAGGTTGATCCAGCCAAGCGCGGGCACCGCCAGTAACTGATGACCAAGCAACGCACCATAAGCCACCACCGGGCAACAGTCCGGAGCTAATCGCGACAGTTCAGCGACGAACTCCGCCGAGTTGGGCCGCTGCGGGCGTAGCACCTCGATGCCTTGATCAAGTGCCCAGCGAGCCACTGGCGAAGGCTGCGGCGTGCCACGGCGACCCGAGACCGCGTCAGGGCGGGTAAGAACCGCGATCACGTCATGGGCAGGGGAATCCACCAGACGACGTAATGCCGGCAGCGCGGGTTCAGGAGTACCGGCGAAAACAAGCCGCACTGCTACGCATCCATGTTTTCAAGGTAGGTAACGGCCGGGGGCTCACCTCCGGCGGCGGTGAACGCCGCGAGGCCACGGACCAGCCCATCACGTTCAGCTGGCGGCATCTTCTTGAGGATCTTGGCGAATTCGGCGCGACGGTACTCATTAGCCTTACCGACAATGTCACGTCCACGGGGGGTGAGCGCGGCCAGTAATTCGCGTCGCGATGTCGGATGCGGTAGCCGATCGATCAGTCCAGCGCTGACAAGCCGGTCCACCATGCGGCCCGTAGCCGAGGGCTGCACACCAAGCAGGCTGGCCAGCGTAGCGAGGTTGATCGGACCCTGCTTAGCCAAAATCATTAAGGCCTGAAACTGCGGAACCGTAATGGCGTCATCAAACTGGGCCATCGCTTGGGCTGAAACGGCGATCAGCAGTAACGACGCATTCAGCAAAGTATCGATAATCAGATCGAGCGAATCATCAGTCAGCGTGGCGTTTTCGGTGGACATTGGCACTCCTGCATTCAAACCAGGTCAACCCGTTGACCCTATCGGCAGTGGATCTGACAGCACTTCGCTAACCGTGAACTGCATATTGCATCCTAGCAATATTGTCGCAATCAACATTATATGGATCGATTAGCGTTCCGTAGGCCGGGTATGCCTTTCGGTAAAGAGCGGCCGTGGCCATCTGATCATCCACCGATCACTCAACTAGCTGCCCCATGGAATCGAAAGTTGTTGCAATGCAATAACTTTTAACTAAATTTACACTGTGCTCGCACCGATTGCGCACTAACCAATGTGCAGTGGATCGATCTGTACTCGAACCTGCGCACGAGCTTGTTTAGCACTGAGCACCCCGATACCGCGGCGTAGCCCGGCGGCCAACGCGAGTCCCGCACTGCGGGGCACCCGCACCAGCATTCGGGTCACCGTCGCGTCCTCAGGAAGACCGGCCGGACGGCGTGCGCCCAGCGGAAGTTCTACCGGACCAAGCAATTCCGCGTGAGCTGGGAGCTCAGCCGCATCGAGCAACGCCTGCACCGCATCGGCTGACCCGTCGACGGCAGCCAGGTGCACACTGGGCGGCAGACCGACCTCGGTACGGGCCACCAGTTCAGCATCGGCGTGGCCAACCGGGTCCCATCGGATAAGTGATTGCACTGTGGGGATGGATGATTCAGCGACCACCACCACCACCCCGGCGTCACCGCGGGCACGCACCAACGCCGCCGCGGCCAGCCAGCGTCGCAATGCGTCTTCGGCTGCGCGCAGATCCTGGCGCCCAAGCAATGCCCAGCTGTCGAGGAAGAGCGCTGCACCGTAGCCATTGTCGGCACGGGGTTCAGCCCCCGGAGTAGCGACCACCAGGGCTGGGCCATCGGAGATTTCCGGCACGATGGCCTCCCCCGACGACGTGATCACGGTAGTTCCCGGGAAAGCTCGACCAAGTTCTTCAGCGGTACGACGCGCCCCAATCACCACCGCCCGGATCACGTCTGATCCACACCGGGGGCACCGCGGCGCCGGATCAGCCCGAGCACACCACCGGCAGACCGGGTAAGCACCCTGGCCACGGTCCGGTAGCCCGATCGGACCGGTGCAATGCCGGCATCGGGTGACCGCGCGACAACGCCCGCAGGCCAGTGCCGGTACATAGCCACGCCGCGGCACTTGTACCAGTACTGGCGCACCGGATTGCAGTGCAGAGCGAGCGGCCTGCAAGGCGATCGACGGCAGCCGCGCACTGCGTGCCGCTGGGTCACGTTCTTCGGCATATCCGGTGTCATCCAGGGCTACCACCCGCGGGGTGCGAGCGCGCACCGCAGTCCGGGTAGCAACAACGTCATGCGCCCATCCACTACGCACCAGTGCGTGCGCTTCGGCGGTTCGGGCATAGCCACCGATTAACGCAGCACAGCGGACCTGATGCGCACGCAGCAGCAACACTTCTCGGGCATGCGGATACGGCGCCCGCGGCTCAGCCAAGGTGTCGTCACCGTCGTCCCAGACCATGACCAGCCCCAGCTCCTGGACTGGCGCGAAAACCGCGCTGCGGGTACCGATCACCAGTCGTGCGTTACCCCGCAGCGCAGCCAACCATCGCCGATAGCGGGCGGCCGGCCCTAACCCGGCCGACAAGGCCACCACCCTGGTCTGGTCGATCAGCGTCGTAGCAGCCTGCAAGAGCAGGTCCACATCACGTTGATCGGGCACGATCGCCAACACTCCCCGCCCGGTTCGGATCGTTTGCGCGGCTGCCTCGGCGAACCGTTGAGTCCACGATTCGCCCGGCAACGCCTGCCACACGGCACGGGCCGCACGCTCGTGAGCCAGCGCGGCAAGAAACTGACCGCCCTTGCCGTACAGCTCCCAGCCCGTCGGATCAACCGGGACGACGGTGAGTGGACCGAGCGGCACTGCGGTTTCGCGTTCCGTTCTGGCATGCCGGGGTGGGACCGCCAGCCGCAACACATCGGCCCGGGTTCCGGCATAGCGGGCGGCAACCGCGTCGACGAGTTGGCGGATTTCACCGGTGAGCACTGGCTCAGCCGATACGACGCGGTCCAGCTGGCCCAGCTTGCCGACGTGGTCAGTGTCGGTGCAACGCGCCAGGATGAACCCGTCTACCAGCCGGCCATGAAACCGGACCCGCACCCGTACCCCAGGTGCCGCGTCGGGGGACTGCTCGGCGCTGACCAGGTAGTCGAACTCACGGTCCAGATGTGGCACCGACAGCAGCGGAAGTACCCGGGCAATGGGCCCGTCCTGTTCCGCGCAGCCAACCCGCATCCTCGACGGATTACCCTGCGCTCACGGCTGATTCCGGCGCGATGCGGCCGAAGAAAAACCCCGCCGTAATCAGCATCTGCGCCAGCGCATACACCCACCAGATCGGGACCGCCAGGGCCTCATTGTCGAGCACAAATCGGCCGATACCAATCATGGCGTCGGATGCCACGAAGCAGACCGCTCCGGCCGCGGTCAACCAAGTCGGGAGCTGGGCCCGTAGCGCCGCACACGCCATCGCCGTGACCACGGCGATATATCCCGTGACGGGGATCGTCATCCCATCCCGACACAGCTGTGGCCAGAACCAGACCAGCAACCCCGTCGCCGCCAAGCACAGAACTACGACAGCAACCCAGCTCCCCCGAGACTGCCTGGGCGATCTGGCCAGCGGGACCAATACCCCTAAGTAACACACATGCGCCAGCAGGAAGGCCCCCAGGCCGAACACGAACGACAGCGGCCACCACGGGATCGCCAACAACCCATCGCCAATACCGGAGAACACCAACGCCGGCAGCAACCACTTCCGCTCCCGGACAACCGGGTGCGCCGCCGCGGCCACCGCCAGCAGCAGCGCCATCGCCGCCTTGAACGCGGGCTGGCCGAACCATCGCCCGGTCAGCTCCGCACCGAACGGCGAGCACACGGCAATCACCGTCACAAACACGCCGTATGCCACACCCACACCCACAGCGGCCAGCCATGCACCAACGACCAAACGAGGTACGTGTGGTGTCCCCGTGCCCAGCCTGCGTAAGCCCCGTCCCGCCATCGACGCCACCTTGGTGAAGGTACTGGATATGCCGTTGCGAAGTGCGCAACGGTAAGGAGCACCGATAAACGACCCGTCGGACGCCGTCTTAGCGAACAGAACGTGGCGGGCGCTTAAACCGCCCGCATGAGGTCGTCGACCTTGGTGAGCTGCTCCCACGGCAGCTCAACATCGGTGCGACCAAAGTGGCCGTAGGCGGCGGTTGGGGCGTAGATCGGCCGCAGCAAGTTGAGGTCTCGAATGATGGCACCAGGTCGCAGGTCGAAAACCTCGCCGATGGCCTTTTCGATTTTGATCGGGTCGACGGTCTCCGTACCGAACGTCTCCACGAACAGCCCTACCGGAGCGGCTTTGCCGATGGCATACGCCACCTGCACCTCAACCCGCTCTGCTAGGCCCGCGGCGACCACGTTCTTAGCCACCCAGCGCATCGCATACGCGGCCGACCGATCCACCTTGGACGGGTCTTTGCCGGAGAAGGCGCCACCACCATGGCGCGCCCACCCTCCGTAGGTGTCGACGATGATCTTGCGGCCGGTCAGGCCGGCGTCACCCATCGGGCCGCCGAGCACAAATTTGCCCGTTGGGTTGATCAACAGCCGCACCGACGAGGTGTCCAACGTGTTGTGGGACAAGTCGTCCAGAACGGTATTGAGCACCTTTTCCCGAATATCGGGGGTGAGTATGCCATCGAGGTCAATCTCGGCGGTATGTTGCGTAGAGATGACGACGGTGTCCAACTGCACCGGGGTCGTGCCGTCATAAGCGATGGTGACCTGTGTCTTGCCGTCCGGACGCAGATACGGCAGCACGCCGTTTTTACGCACCTCAGTCAACCGCCGAGCCAACCGGTGGGCCAGCGCAATGGGGAGCGGCATCAGTTCCGGGGTGTCAGCGATCGCATAGCCAAACATCAGGCCCTGGTCACCAGCACCCTGTGCGTCTAAGGGATCCTGCTCACCTTCCACTCGCGCTTCATAAGCGGTATCGACCCCTTGGGCGATATCGGGTGACTGCTTGCCGATCGCTAGGTTTACCCCACACGATGCGCCGTCAAAGCCTTTGTCGGACGAGTCGTAGCCAATCTCGAGAATTCGGTTTCGCACGGTGTCGGTGATGTCGGCGAAAGCTTCTTTGGCGGCGGTCGTCACTTCCCCGGCGAGATGGACTTGCCCGGTGGTGACCATTGTCTCAACCGCTACACGTGAGCGAGGGTCCTGCCCAAGCAG
>JAIENC010000246.1 GCA_019751635.1 Mycobacteriaceae bacterium | reverse complement strand
GTTCGGTCTTATTCACATCTCCTCCCCTGATACGACGGCCGACAAACCTCCGCAGAGTTTAGCCGCCGATTCGGCGACGCTACGGCCGTTTGAGCACCGCATAACTCAGCCACACCCAATTAGGTATCGCATACCGCCGGCGCGCTCAGATACGTGCTCACCCGCCGTTCAACCTCGACGGGCAGATCGGGGCTCATCCGATGTAGTGGGTTCGACTTCATTGAGCCATCGTCCTGCACCGCCGAAGTGATCTTCGGGTAATAGGTCTGGTCTGGGTCAATGGGCACCTCGATGAGCGCCGGACCGGTCGCATCCAGCAGCGCACGGACAGCGGGGCAGTTAGGCCACGGTCTGCGTCCAGCCGGGCAAAGGGGATCTGGTAGGCCCGTGCCAGAGCTTCCCAACTCGGCAGGCCCAAGCCCGTCTGGGCGTCGCAACCAATCCAGGCACCGCCAAAGTAGTTACGCTGGGTCATCCGAATAGATGCGTAGCCATTGTTGTTGAGAACAAAGACCTTCACGTTGGCCGCCGTCGCCGCCAACGTGCCGAGTTCTTGGAGATTTTGCGCGAATCCACCGTCCCCCTCGCTGAGTAACACCTGACGTCCAGGGTTGGCGAGAGCTGCGCCGATCGCCCCGGAGAGCCCGTAACCCATGCTGGCAATCGCCTTGTTGGAGACAACCTGCTGGTCAGCTCGTAGCCGCAGAGCTTGCATGCAGACCGTAAAAGAGCCGCCGCTGCTGCTCGGCACAATAATGGCGTTCGGTTCGGCAACCTCCGCCAACCTCATCGCGAAGTTGTAGGGCTGCACGTATCCAGCGGCGGTAACATTCTGCGGATCATTGGGCGGCAGCTCAGCGTGAACCGACCCGATAAACTCCCGCCACGGCTGCCAGCGACCCGGATCACCAAGATCACCGGAGTAGAAGGCGGCCAGAAACGCATCAGCGTCACCATGCAAGGCCAGATCAACGCGGGGATGTCCTTTAGCGAGTTCGCTGGGGTCGAGGTCGACCTGAACTACCCGCCCAACCGGCACAAACTGTTCCCACGCGAAACCGGTCTGCTGCAACCCCAATCGAGTGCCGACCGCGACCACCAGGTCAGCCTGCTGGATGAGCAGGTTGGCGGCTCGCTGCCCCCAGGTATTCGGGCGCCCAGCGTAAAGCCGATGCTCGGCGGGAACCCGATCAGCACCGTTCCACGTGGTCATCAGCGGGATACCAGCGGCCGTCGACCGTTCCCCCAGGCCTCGCATAGTTGAACGGCTCACCCCGCCACCGATCAACATGATCGGGCGTTGCGAAGCCCGCACCCAAGCCGCTACCTGACTGACTTGCCTGGAGGACACCTCCGGCAGCGGAGCAGTCTCGGAGATGGTGACTGGATCCTGCCCGGACACCGGCGACGCAGCCTGGGCATCAAGGCAGACCTCGAGAAATACCGGTCCTTGCCGCGGCGTACGGCCGTCAAGCACAGCCTCCAACACAACGTCACGATCAACCGGCCGCTCAATGCGCAAGGCCCGCTTAGTGACGCTGCGCACGAGCTCCAGGCCGTCAATTTCTTGAATGCCCCGTTGACGCACTGCACCACGGCTGAGATCACTGCACTTGACCTGGCCGCCCAGAATCAGCAATTCGCGACTCTCTTGCCAGGCCCCGGCGATGCCGGTCAACGCGTTGGTCACACCGGGCCCGGCCGTCACCATCGCCAGTGCGCGACCCGTACCCGCCGCCCGGGTCGCGTTGAAGTACTCCACGGCGATAGCCGCACCCACCTCGTGCACGAACGGCACACACACCATCCGGGTACGTACCGAGTCCAAGAGGTGCATGATGTTGCCACCGGCCACAAAGAAACAATGCGTATAGCCAGCTCCAACCAACCAGTCGATCAGTTGATCGGAGTACTTGGCGGTCATATGCCCACCTTCCGGGAGATGACAAAGTTGGGACGCTGCTTAACCTCCTCGTAGATCAGCGCGAGGTATTCACCGATGACCCCTAGCAGCAGGGTCACTATCCCGAAGCCAACCCACATACCGCAGATCAGGGTGCCAAAGCCGGGGAAGGGCACCCCAAAGAAGACGAACCGCCACGCCAGAATCAACACAAAAATGGCCGCGATGATACTCACCAGAAAACCGGTCAAAGTGATAAGCCGCAGCGGTAAGTAGGAGTGCGCAAAGATGCCTTTGGCTGCCAGGTCGAGCACCTTAAGGCTGTACGCCTTGGAGGTTCCGGCAAAGCGGGGCGCCCGCTTCATCGGCAGCCCAATGGAGGTGAAACCAACCCAGGAGAACAGGCCCCGGACGAATCGGTTGCGCTCGTCCATCGCGCGAACCGCCTGATAGACCTTCCGGTCTACTAAACGAAAGTCGCTGGCGTTCTTGGTTATTCGATCGTCAGTGAGCCTGCCGGCCAGCCAGTAGAACAGCCGGGAGTTCATTCGACGGATCAGACCGGTGCCACCACGTTCAGTGACCACTCCATAGACGTTCTCATAACCCTGCTCCCACTTGCGGATCATCTCCGGGATGAACTCGGGCGGGTCCTGCAAGTCGGCTGTCATCAGCACGGCGGCGTCGGCGTCGATAACGTTGAGGCCGGCGGTCAACCCGCCGTCCATCCGGAAGTTGCGGGCCAGCTGCACAATCTTGAACCGCGGGTCTGCGGCGTGGATTGCTAGCAGCTTATCCATCGTGTCGTCGGTCGAACCGTTTTCGACGATCACCGCCTCGAAGTCATAGGCCAGCTCGGCATCGAACACCGCGGCTAGCCGTGCAGCTAGCTCTTCGACGCATTCGCTCTCGTTGTAGGCGGGGATCACCAAAGCGATTTTTTTCTTCACACCCACACTTACTTCCATACTTTCCAGGGCGGGTTTCCACTGTCCCACAGGTTATTCAGCAGCTGCGATTCCCGGAAAGTGTCCATCGGCTGCCAGAACCCGCGGTGCTGAAACGCGGCGATCTGGCGGTCTTGAGCAAGCCGGAACAGCGGCTTGTCTTCCAGCACGGTCTCGTCGCCCTCCAGATAGTCGAAAACTGCGGGCTCGAAGACGAAATAGCCGATGTTGATCCAGTCATCGGTCTTCGGCTTCTCCCGGAATTTGGCAACCGCACCATCCTGCTCCAGATCAACCACCCCAAATCGGCTTATCGGCTGGGTGGTCGTCATCGTGGCGATCTTGCCCTGCTTGCGGTGAAACTCCAGCAGCGCGGGGATATCCACGTCGGCGATACCATCGCCGTAGGTGCACAAGAACACCTCGTCGCCCACATATTTCCGGATCCGCTTGATCCGACCGCCGGTCATTGTGTTCAGCCCAGTATCGGCGACGGTCACCCGCCAATCGAATTCATCGTGTGAGCCGTGGTAGCGGATGCTGGAGTGGTCACCCAGGGTGATGGTGAAGTCCAGATTGGCTACCCCATAGTTAGAGAAATAGCTTTTGATGTACTCGCTCTTATACCCCGCGCACACGACAAACTCAGAAATACCATGGTGGCCAAGGATTTTCATAATGTGCCACAGCACCGGCCGGCCGCCCACTTCGACCATCGGCTTGGGCCGGAACTCGCTCTCTTCACGCATACGGGTACCCAAACCGCCAGCCAGAAGCACGGCTTTCATGAGGAAAGGTCCAATCTCAAGGCGCTGCTCCCCCCGGCGCGATATCGGGTAACGCGGCAACGCCGCAGGTGACACAATAACGACAAAATAGCAATGCCGCGACACGCCCGGTGGCCCGAGGAGCTCTCATTTCCGAACTCGATAGTGACACAACCGAAGATGACGGACTGTGTGCAGAGCGTGCAGATATTCTCGCGGCAGTTCGCCGCTACGCAGACCGTAAACTCGCCGCAGCAGAGTTCATCCCTGGTACCACACCGGTGCCGGTGTCCGGAAAAGTTCTGGACGCGCAGGATTACGCCGCCCTGGTCGATGCGTCTTTGGACGGCTGGCTGACCGCGGGCCGGTTCCATCCGCGCTTCGAGCGCGCCTTAGCCCGCTATGTGGGTGCCCGCGGCGCCGTCTTTGTCAACAGCGGGTCCAGCGCGAACCTGCTTGCGTTAACCGCCCTGACCAGCACAAAGCTAGGTCGAAGATTCGGTAAGAGACCCCTAGAGCCTGGCGACGAGGTGCTGACCGTGGCCGCCGGTTTTCCCACCACCGTCAACCCGATCATCCAGAATCGACTGCGCCCGGTCCTGGTCGACATCGAGCTAGGCACCTACGACGCTATCCCGGAGCTACTTCGCGAAGCGGTGGGACCCAAGACGCGAGCGATCATGATGGCACACACTTTGGGAAATCCTTTCGACCTGGATACCGTTCGCCAGTTATGCGATCAGCACGGCCTATGGCTGATCGAGGACTCTTGCGACGCGCTCGGTTCGACCTACGACGGCAAACGCACCGGCAGTTTCGGCGACACTGCGACGGTGAGCTTCTACCCCGCCCACCACATCACCACCGGCGAGGGTGGCGCGGTGTTCGTCAAGTCACCGCTAGTACGCAAACAGGTCGAATCGTTTCGCGACTGGGGCCGGGACTGCTACTGCGC
Organism: Mycobacteriaceae bacterium; assembly: GCA_019751635.1. Lineage (GTDB taxonomy): Bacteria > Actinomycetota > Actinomycetes > Mycobacteriales > Mycobacteriaceae > Mycobacterium. The sequence goes on along the minus strand of JAIENC010000246.1, from coordinate 4,534 downwards.
ACCGGGCGACGCTGACACCTGCCAAAAGCGGTTCGAGTGGCAACTCGGCGATCTGCCTAAGGGCTATGACCACAAGTACATCTACAGCCATATCGGCTATAACCTCAAAGCCACCGACATGCAGGCGGCGATCGGCTTGTCTCAATTGACGAAACTGGACAGCTTCGTGCAGGCCCGCAAGAACAACTTCAACTACCTATACACCCGGCTATCCGGAGTTGACGGGCTTATTCTGCCGGTAGCCACAGCCAAATCGGATCCATCATGGTTTGGTTTTCCGATCACTGTTGATCCGGCGCACCCGGTAGATCGCACCAAATTCATGCAGTTCCTCGACGAACGCAAGATCGGCTTCCGCCAGCTGTTCGCCGGGAACCTGGTCAAGCAGCCGGCCTACCGCAACGTTGACTTTCGGATCGTCGGAGATCTGACCAATACCGACATCGTGATGAATCGGACGTTCTGGGTGGGCACCTACCCGGGTTTAACCACACCGATGCTGGATTTCCTGGCTGATTCGATCCGCGAATACCTGGCTGCGGCCGCGCGATAACCATGCACTACCTGATCACCGGGCACACCGGATTCAAGGGCTCCTGGCTCACGCTGCTGCTGCGCAGCCGGGGGCACCGGGTGTCCGGGCTCGCCCTGGACCCGGTACCCAGCAGCTTGTTTACCCAGGTTGGGCTGGCAGACCAGCTAGTCCACGACTTCCGAGTCGATATCCGCGACGCCGATGCCACCCGCGCAGCGGTGTCGGCGGCCGCAGCCGACGTCGTGATACACCTGGCCGCTCAGTCATTGGTCCGCGAGTCCTACCGCCAGCCCAGGCCGACCTACGAAACCAACGCGATGGGCACGTTATCGGTGTTGGAGGCCGTCGCGGCAAGCCCGTCGGTGCGGGCACATGTGGTCGTCACCACGGACAAGGTTTATCGCAACATCAACCAGCAAGCCGGGTATCGCGAAACCGATCCGCTGGGCGGCGAGGATCCCTACAGCGCATCCAAGGCGATGGCTGATCTGCTGGCCCAGTCCTGGATACACAGCTTCCCAGGTTGTCCGACCGCCATCGCCCGCGCCGGTAATGTCATCGGCGGCGGCGACATCAGTCGCGATCGACTCCTGCCCGACCTCATCGCCGCCTACGTCCGCGGCCAAGCACCCCAGCTACGGTTCCCCCGGGCGGTGCGACCGTGGCAGCACGTGCTGGACTGCCTCAACGGCTACCTCACCCTGGTAGAAGCATTGTTGGCCGGCGCTGGACAAGGCCAGTGGAATTTCGGGCCTGGCCCGGACAGCTTTATCGAGGTGGGGCAGGTGGCTACCTTAGCAGCCGAGTTGTGGGGCGGTGGCGCGCATTGGGATCTCGACGGCGGAGTCCACCCATCTGAAGCTAACCTGTTGGCCCTCGACGCCACTCGGGCACACCGCGAACTGGGTTGGCGCAATCGGCTCGGCTTCCGTGATGCGGTGGCGTGGACGGTCGATTGGGCACGACGCGTGCACGACGGCGCCGACGCGTTGACGCTCACCCACCAACAGATCACCGCTTTCGAAGACCTTGCCGGCTCACATGAGTGAATTCGACTTGCCCGTCGAGCCCAACCCGCCGGGGCTGTTGATCAGGCTGCTGCACGACCAGCGGATGGCCTTCCTCGTGGTGGGGGCAGTCAATACCGGCGTCGGGTTGGCGATTTTCATTGCCTGCTCGCAGAGCGTGGGCCAGCTCGTCGACCACCGGTCCGGCAAGGTCGTCGGGTCACTGGTGACCGCCGGTATCGCGCACGTGCTCAGCGTGCTCTTCGCCTTTGTGATGCATCGCCGGTTCGTGTTTCGAGTTCGGGGCCAGCTGCTCAGTGACCTCATCCGCTTCTGGAGTGTCTATCTCACCGCGGGGGCCATCAACCTGGTTGCTTTGCCGGTGCTCGTCGAACTGGGCTTGCACCGGATTCCCGCCCAAGTAATCATCGTCGCATCCACCACCGTGTTGAGTTACTTTGGCCACCGGCACTTCTCGTTTCGACGCAGCACTATCGACAACGGCGCTGGCTAAAGCCGGACGCCGGGCATACGAGACGACGATTGCCCCACATGCCACTAGCCACAGAATCGGCGCCAAAGCCACCGAGGTGACAACGATCGCCCTGGCATCGACCAAAGGTCCCCGTTGCCCTAGAAGATCGCCCACAGCAAACGGCGAGCCGGGCAATGGAATGTGAGCGATGCTGAACGCTGCGGCCGCGGTTACGGCAAGACCAACCACGCGTCGCCGACCGCCAAGCGTCTCCGGCCGGTCAAAAATCCCGGTTCCTGGCGGGCCGTCTGGATCCCGCACCACCAGCGCAGCGATAGGCAACGCAAATACCAGGTAGTACGGCTGACTGACTGAAGGAGAAAGAAACGCTGTAGCCAGCAGCACGATCCCCGCCAGCACGGGTGGGATACGACGGCCAAGAACCAGCACAAGGACGATGACCACGATCAGCACGACATAGCCGATCACGGAGCGTGTACCAGCCAAGAAACCTTCGGGAATAGCGCCCGATGCGTTGAGCGCTTTGAGGTTGTCCGGGATGGTGAGCAGCGCTTTCCCAAACGAAACGTTGGAGTGCGCGACGAGCGCTTGGAACGTGCCGTAACCCAAAATGCCGTGCACGGACTGCGCAATAGTCATCGGAAAGGCCCGCGGCCACAATGCGTAGGCGGCAAAATGCGCCAGTACCGCGCCGGCTACCCCAAATCCGCCTAATCGCCATTTCCGAGCAGCCAGTAAGGCGACCGCAAGAACGACAAACTGTGGTTTCACCAGTGCGGCCAACACCACCATGACCGTGACCAGGACCCAGCGGCGGCGGCACAGGGCCACCAAGAAAACCAAGGCGATCGGCACGACGAATCCTGCCGAGTTACCCCGATCGATCACCATCCACGCCGGGATGACCGTGATTCCGCACGCCACAAACACCACGACCCGCTCCAGGCCACGCGCGCCACGTGCCGCCCACACTGCCGGGGTAAGCACCGCGATGGTCAGCGCAAAGAGATAGCCGAATAATCCAAGTCGCGGCGCACCTAGCCACTGCCCCACGATCCCGAAAATCATATGCGGCAGCATCCCCGCCGCCGGGTAGTTGTTCTGCCCGAGGTGGAGGCCGGAGAGTAGCTGCATGGGGTACGGTTCCCAGGGGTTGGGCCGCATCCCGAAACTGACCACCACCGTGTAATCGCTAAAGCAGTGCCGGCCGACCTTCATGCCCCACTCCAGGTAGCAGTCGTTCGGGACGAAGACCAGAGAGGACAATGCGTCAACCGCGTAGTACTGGACTAGGACAAAACCAGTTACCACCGAAATCGCCGAGATCAGCAGGATCAAACTCAGCAGGATGGTCCGCTCGGACTGACTGACCACCGCGGCCCACCACTGCCGGACCGCCAAAACCATGTCCCCTATACCTTCCGACTCAACACCCTGGGCAGTGTAACCAGTTGTGTTCGACATCTACCATGAAGTTGACGACGACGCCCGTTGCGGGACAACGAACACAGAAGTGGAAATCTCGTGAAACGAGCGCTGATAACCGGCATCACCGGACAAGACGGCTCCTACCTTGCCGAACTGCTACTCAGCAAGGGATACGAGGTACATGGGCTGATCCGACGAGCCTCAACATTTAATACGTCGCGAATCGATCACCTCTACGTTGATCCGCATGACGTGGACGCGCGACTGTTCCTACACTATGGCGATCTCACCGACGGTACCCGCTTGGTGACGTTGTTGAGCACAATCCAACCCGACGAGGTATACAACCTTGCGGCGCAGTCGCACGTGCGAGTCAGCTTCGACGAACCCGTGCACACCGGCGACACCACCGGCATGGGATCCATGCGACTACTCGAAGCCGTCCGACTTTCCGGAGTGCCATGCCGCTTCTATCAGGCTTCCTCGTCGGAGATGTTCGGCGCATCGCCGCCACCGCAGAACGAGCAGACCCCGTTCTACCCACGATCACCGTACGGCGCAGCAAAGGTCTATTCCTATTGGGTGACACGTAATTATCGAGAGGCGTATGGGTTGTATGCGGTAAACGGGATCTTGTTTAATCACGAATCACCGCGGCGCGGTGAAACATTCGTGACCCGTAAGATCACCCGTACAGTGGCCCGGATCCAAGCCGGACTCGAGTCGCACCTGTACCTTGGCAACCTCGACGCTATTCGCGACTGGGGCTATGCGCCTGAGTATGTCGACGGTATGTGGCGGATGCTGCAAGCCCCCGAACCGGAGGACTTCGTCCTGGCGACAGGACGCGGCTACTCCGTACGCGAGTTCGTTCATGCGTCATTCGCCCATGCCGGCCTCGACTGGCAAGAACACGTCAAATTTGACGAACGCTATCTGCGCCCCACCGAAGTGGACGCACTGATCGGAGATCCCTCCAACGCCACCCAAAAGCTGGGCTGGCGGGCCTCCGTTCACACTGCTGAACTGGCCCGGATCATGGTGGATGCCGATATCGCCGCCCTGGAG
>JAIENC010000118.1 GCA_019751635.1 Mycobacteriaceae bacterium | reverse complement strand
AATGCCCGCGATTTGGCAACGCTGGAAGTGGACCGGGATTGCTTTGGGCGCATCGCTCCCGGACTGCCCAGCAACGTGATCCGGGTCGCCGAGTCCGGCGTCCGTGGCACCGCTGATCTGCTGGCTTATGCCGGGGCCGGTGCCGATGCGGTGTTGGTCGGTACGGGTCTGGTTACCACTGCTGATCCGCGTGCAGCGGTCGCCGATCTCGTCGCCGCCGGTACGCATCCGTCCTGTCCGAAACCGGCCCGCTAGTTTCGTGAACGCATCCGGCGCATCCGAGCACGAGCTGCCGCGTTGTAGTGCTGCTGTCGGGGTACCGACCAGCCACGATCCTGACCGGAGTGGTCATTTCGGGGTGTACGGTGGGCGCTACGTTGCTGAGGCTTTGATGGCGGTGATCGAGGACGTGACTGCCGGCTACCAGAAAGCCCGCGTCGATCCGGATTTCTTGGACACCCTCGATAGGCTGCAAGCGCAGTACGCTGGCCGGCCGTCACCGCTGTATGAGACTGCTCGACTCGGCCAGTACGCGGGTGCCGCGCGAATTTTTCTCAAGCGAGAAGACTTGAACCACACCGGTTCTCACAAAATTAATAATGTCCTTGGCCAAGCTTTGCTGGCTCAGCGGATGGGCAAGACGCGGGTGATTGCCGAAACTGGCGCCGGTCAGCATGGGGTAGCGACAGCGACAGCCTGCGCATTACTCGGTTTGGACTGTGTCATCTATATGGGTGCGGTAGATACCGCCCGCCAAGCACTAAACGTCGCGCGGATGCGGTTGCTTGGCGCTGAGGTTGTTGCCGTCGAATCCGGCTCCAAAACACTCAAGGACGCTATCAATGAGGCGTTTCGCGATTGGGTCACCAACGCTGATCACACCTACTACTGCTTCGGCACGGCGGCTGGACCGCATCCCTTTCCGATGATGGTGCGTGATTTTCAGCGAATCATCGGTCTGGAGACTCGCGTACAAATTCAGCAGCAGACTGGCCGGTTGCCCGACGCGGTGGTGGCATGCGTGGGCGGCGGATCCAACGCCATCGGGATCTTCCACGCGTTCCTCGACGATCCTGCTGTCCGGCTGATGGGATTCGAAGCTGCCGGCGATGGGGTCGAAACTGGTCGGCACGCAGCGACATTCACCGGTGGCTCGCCGGGGGCGTTTCATGGCTCGTTTTCTTATTTGTTGCAAGACGAGGAGGGGCAAACAAAGGAATCGCACTCCATCTCAGCGGGTCTGGACTATCCGGGGGTGGGTCCAGAGCATGCATGGCTCAAGGAAACAGGTCGCGTCGAGTACCGGCCCATCACCGATGCTGCGGCGATGGAAGCGTTTGGCCTGTTGTGTCGTACCGAAGGTATTATCCCGGCCATCGAGTCGGCCCATGCGGTAGCAGGAGCTCTGACTTTGGGTGCTGAACTGGGAAGGGACTCGATCATTGTGGTGAACTTGTCCGGTCGCGGTGACAAAGACGTTGAGACTGCCGCGCAGTGGTTCGGCATGCTCTAATGACTCCCGAGCAACGTCCAGCGAGCAGGTTAGCGCCCCTGTTTCAGGCGTGCCGCGAAGACAATCGAGCGGCTCTGATCGGATACTTACCTACTGGCTACCCAAATCTGCATACTTCGTTGGACGCAATGGTTGCTCTCGTCGAATCTGGTTGCGACATAGTCGAAGTCGGTATTCCTTACTCTGACCCTGGGATGGATGGCCCAACCATCGCGCAGGCCACCCAAGTTGCGCTTGATGCGGGGGTGCGGGTGCGCGACACTCTGGCCGCGGTAGAGGCGATTAGCGCGGCGGGCGGGTCTGCTGTGGTGATGACGTACTGGAACCCGGTGTTGCGCTATGGGATTGATGCGTTTGCCCGAGATCTCGCCGCTGCCGGCGGCCAGGGCCTGATCACCCCAGACCTCATACCTGACGAAGCGCAGCATTGGTTGGCGGCATCGGACGCTCATTGGTTGGATCGCATTTTTTTGGTAGCACCTTCGTCGACGCCGCAACGGCTAGCCGCCACCGTTCAGGCATGCCGCGGATTCGTCTACGCCGCATCGACAATGGGCGTGACTGGAGCACGTGATGCGGTGTCAGGTGCGGCGCCTGAACTGGTCAGCAGGGTCAAAGCGGTATCAGACCTTCCGGTTGGGGTCGGGCTGGGGGTAAGGTCGCGCCAGCAGGCCGCCGCGATCGCTCGCTATGCCGATGGCGTCATTGTCGGCTCGGCTTTAGTCTCGGCGTTGGCTGACGGACTGCCTCGATTGCGCGTCGTGGTTGAGGAACTTGCCGCCGGTGTGCGAGAGCAGGTCGGCCCGCAGTGATCACTGTGCTTGCTTATTTTCCCAGCCCACCTCGCGGGGTCTGGCACCTGGGCCCGATCCCCATTCGCGCGTACGCCGTATTCATCATTATCGGTATCGTGGCTGCGCTGCTGATCGGTGACCGGCGATGGCAAGATCGGGGCGGCCAGCGTGGCGTTATTTACGACATTGCGCTGTGGGCGGTGCCCTTCGGTTTGATCGGCGGACGGCTTTATCACCTCATCACCGATTGGCGGATCTACTTTGGTTCCGGCGGCGCCGGGCTTGGGGCGGCATTGCGAATCTGGGATGGGGGCTTAGGCATCTGGGGGGCAATCGCCTTGGGTGCTGTTGGCGCGTGGATTGGTTGTCGTCGTCGTGGTATCCCGTTGCCGGCTTTTGGTGACATGCTTGCTCCCGGGCTCATTTTGGCCCAGGCAATTGGTCGGCTGGGTAACTATTTCAACCAGGAGTTGTACGGCCGGGAAACCACACTGCCCTGGGGCATGGAGGTGTTCTACCGCCGTGATCCATCCGGGTATGTGGATGTGCATTCTTTGGATGGTGTCTCGACGGGCCAAGTAGCGTTCGTCGTGCAACCCACGTTTCTTTACGAATTGCTGTGGAACTTCATTATCTTTGCCCTGCTCATCTACCTGGACCGGCGTTTCACCATTGGCCATGGTCGACTGTTCGCGCTCTATGTCGCCGGTTACTGTGTCGGTCGGTTTGGGATAGAGCTACTGCGAGATGACCTCGCCACACATCTCGCCGGAGTTCGGATCAACTCCTTCACCTCGGTATTTGTCTTCCTCGGCGCGGTGGTCTACCTGTTTGTGGCGCCCAAAGGACGCGAAGACCCTGCCTCATTGATAGGGAGTGCGGGTGAGGCCAAAGCCGAGTCGGCGGAGTCCGGGTCACCACACTGATTCATCTGGCATTCTGGGGCAGTGGCCGATTTGTTGCAGCAGCAGCGACGCGCTGTTATAGGTCTGCTTAGTGTTGCTGCTCTTGGCTATATCGGTCTGGTGGACCCCCACAACCCGAACTCGATATTCCCGCAGTGTCCGTTCAAGCTGATCACTGGGTGGAACTGTCCTGTCTGCGGCGGGCTGCGGATGACGCATGATCTGCTGCACGGCGATCTTGCCGCCGCCGCCACTGATAATGCTTTTCTGCTCGGCGGCTGGCCGATCCTGGCGGGTTGGATGCTGTTGCGCCGCTACCGCGGCCGACCCTTGCTGCCGATACCTGCGGTGGTATTGCTTGCGGTGCTGGCGATCGCTTGGACGGTGCTACGTAATCTTCCTGGCGGCCTAGTGATTTCTGTTGCGGCCCTTCTCGCCAGCTAAGTACCCAGACAACAGGAGTAGCAGGCCGATGATGGTGTCCAGGCTCAGGTCATGGGTAGCTACACCACAACTCTGGTTCGCCAGTATGGTGGCGGCGGTGCTCGTGTCGAGCCTGGTGATTGCGGGAGATTACCGGTCCCACGGGGTTCGGCTGACTGATTGCCCGGCCGATGATGTGTCATCGTTTCAGCAGTGGGCTCCCTCGCACACGCAGGTGAATGCTTCCTATGAGCGACATCCCTTTGTGGGCAATGGATATCTCGGGTTGCGCGTGCCGCCGCGAGGTGCGGGATACGCCGCGACTGGTCAACCTACCGGGTGGCCGCTGTACACGCCACGCTACGACGGAGCCTTTGTTGCCGGACTGTACAGCCAGACTGTCGGGGTGGCCGACGGGCGTGATGCGGTGGCGGCGATACCGAACTGGTCGGGGCTCAATGTCGGAGTAGGCCAGCAGACGTATCCCGCTGATACCAACGCGGCACAGATTACGAATTTTCGGCAAACACTTTTTTATCGCTGCGGCCTGGTGCGCACCGCGTTGCGGTGGACTACTGCTCAAGGTCAGGCGACCGATATGGTCTATGAAATTGTTGCCGATCAGGCAGATCATCATGTTGGTGCGGTGCATCTCATTCTTCAGCCGCACTGGTCCGGAGAGATGACCATCACCGATCTGCTCGATGGCGCCGGCGCTCGTCGAATAACACCTGCTGGCGGTGGTCGCACTGCAACCGGAATTCATGTGGATTTTCGTACCAACGGAACCGACATCACGGGCTCACTTGCCTCGACATTGCGGATGCCGGTTCCGGCTCGCCAAGAGCTCTCGGCAGTTCATGAGTTGACTGTTGCCAGTTCTGTTCGATTCCCGGTACGCGCCGGACAACGCTATGAGGTCACCAAATACGTTGGGGTACAAACCTCATTGACGACAGCGCAACCTGCGTCGGCGGCTTTCACCGCCGCGGAGCGAGCCGCGGAGGCCGGTTGGCCGGCATTGCTGGCGCGAACCGCGGCAGCGTGGCGGGTGCTATGGCAGGGCGACATCGAGATACCGCATCAGCCCGACATGCAATCGTGGGCGCGCGGCGCCCTGTATTCGTTATATTCAGCCACTAACTCTCAACAGAACAACAGCATCTCGCCGGTCGGTCTAACTAGTGATGACTATGCTGGCGAAATTTTCTGGGATGCGGGTATCTGGATGTACCCAGCTTTGCTGGAATTCTCACCTGAATTGGCCCGCTCCATCGTCGAGTATCGATTTAAGACATTAGCTGCGGCCCGCGCCAACGCCACTCGACTGGGTTATCGTGGTGCGTTTTATCCATGGACCAGCGGGCGGAACGGCAATATCGACGAATGCCATAGCTGGAAGCCGAACCCGCACTGCATAACCCAAATTCATTTGCAAGGCGATGTGTCATTGGCTGAGTGGCAGTACTACTTGGCCACCGGCAGCAAAGCGGACCTGCGTAACTGGATCTGGCCGGTCATGATGAGCTTGGCGCAGTTTTGGGAGTCGCGTGTCACGTCGAACGATGATGGCACCTACTCGATTAATAATGTTGCCGGCCCCGACGAATACAGCAACGGTGTCAACGATGGTGTGTATACCAACGCGGTAGCGGCGCTGGCCCTGCGCAATGCGGTGCGGGCTGCGGAGATCCTTGGTCAGCCTTTTCCCGCGGTCTGGACGCAGATCGCCGATCATCTGCGCATGCCATTCGATCGTGACCGCAATGTCTTTGCTCAATATGATGGGTACGCGGGCCAACGGATTAAACAAGCAGACGCTGTGCTGCTGCTGTATCCACTGAATTGGCCTATGTCGCCCGATGTTGCGTCCAGCATGCTCGATTATTATTCGGAGCGAACAGACCCGGATGGCCCAGCCATGACTGACGCCGTCGAAGCCATTGATGCGGCGCGCAATGGATCCCCGTGTGCAACCTTCACCCATCTGGAGCGGGCCGCTCGGCCTTTCGTGCGAGAGCCCTTCGGTCAGTTTATGGAGGCACGTGGTGATAAAGCGGGCGCCGATGATGCGGCTGCTGGTGCGCCGGCGTTCACCTTCATCACCGCAGCGGGCGGGTTTGTGCAAGCAATCGTCAACGGGCTACTGGGGTTGCGGCTGGCCGGTGATGCGGTCGACGTCGATCCGATGTTGCCGCCGCAGCTTGCCGACGGAATCAAGATAAGCGGGCTGCACTGGCAGGGCAGACAATTCACCGCTGACATTGGTGCGCAACAAACTACGTTCACGCTCAATCAAGGTCCGCCGCTGCCTCTGCACGCACCAGGGCGCGCCATGAACCTGCGTATCGGTTCGCCGTTGAGCGTGGCGACTCGTCGACCTGATTTGATCCGCACCAGAGACGTTGCCCTGTGCAAACCGGTCACCGCTACCTCAAGTGAGCCCGGCCGGTACGCCGCGGCCGCGGTCGACGGTACCGACTCCACCGGGTGGATTCCGGATGGCGACGCTGGATCGCTCACTGTGGATCTGGAAAAGCCCACGCAGATCTCGGAAATAATCGAGCACTGGTCAGATCCCGCGCAGCTGGTAGCCACTCTGCAAATCTCCCTGGACAATCGAACGTGGACACCGGTCGATCAAGACACTCCTACCGGTACTGCCGAGCTGCCGCACCATCCTGTCGCCCGCTACGTGCGGATTCAGGTGCGATCCATGACTTCTGGGCTGCGCCCCTATCTCAAACAATTTGAGGTAATGAAGTAACACGCCGGCGTGAGGAAGAAGGTCGGCGGTCGAGACTATGCTGTCTCGTTGTGGCGAGACGCGGAAAGATCGTCTGCACCCTGGGGCCGGCTTCTCACACCGATGAGGTGGTCAGGGCATTGGTCGAAGCGGGAATGGACTTTGCCCGCATGAATTTCAGCCACGGCGACTATGCCGACCACAAGGCTGCATATCAACGGGTACGCAACGCTTCTAATGCCACCGGCCGCGCGGTTGGTGTGCTCGCCGATCTGCAGGGCCCGAAGATCAGGCTAGGTCGATTCGTGGGTGGACCCACTTACTGGGCCAACGGTGAAGTGGTACGGATCACCGTCGAAGCCTGCCCCGGCAGTCGTGATCGGGTCTCCACCACCTACAAGCGGTTGAATCAGGACGCCGTGGTCGGTGACCGCGTCCTTGTCGATGACGGCAAAGTCGCCTTGCTGGTCGATGCGGTGGAAGGCGACGATGTTGTTTGCACCGTGACTGAAGGGGGGCCGGTCAGCGACAACAAGGGGATGTCGCTGCCGGGCATGAATGTTTCCGCTCCGGCCTTATCGGATAAGGACGTTGAGGATCTCACCTTCGCTTTGGGGCTCGGCGTTGACATGGTGGCGCTGTCATTCGTGCGTTCCCCATCCGACGTCGAGTTGGTTCACGAGGTCATGGATCGGGTTGGCCGCCGAGTGCCGGTGATCGCCAAACTGGAAAAACCGGAAGCTATCGATAATCTTGAAGCCATTGTGTTGGCCTTCGATGCCGTCATGGTTGCCCGCGGTGACCTTGGGGTGGAGTTGCCGTTAGAAGAGGTCCCGCTGGTGCAAAAACGGGCTATCCAAGTGGCTCGGGAGAACGCCAAACCGGTGATCGTGGCCACGCAGATGCTGGACTCGATGATCGAGAACTCGCGGCCGACCCGCGCCGAAGCTTCCGACGTCGCTAATGCCGTGCTGGACGGCGCCGACGCGCTGATGTTGTCCGGGGAGACCGCCGTCGGTAAGCATCCCATTACCGCCGTGCAGACTATGTCGCGAATTGTGTGTGCGGTTGAAGAGAACTCCACCGCCGCTCCGCCATTGACGCATGTGCCTCGCACCAAGCGCGGGGTGATTTCCTATGCCGCCCGCGACATCGGGGAGCGACTTGATGCAAAGGCCTTGGTCGCGTTCACTCAATCCGGTGACACAGTGCGACGACTGGCCCGCCTGCACACCCCGCTGCCGCTGTTAGCCTTCACCGAACTGCCCGAGGTACGTAGCCAACTCGCGATGACCTGGGGCACCGAGACGTTCCTTGTCCCGCATATGGCCTCGACGGATGGCATGATCCGTCAGGTCGATAAATCGCTGCTCGAACTTGGCCGTTACAACCGGGGCGACTTAGTGGTGATCGTCGCGGGTGCACCGCCAGGCACCGTCGGCTCGACGAACCTTATCCATGTGCACCGAATAGGTGAGGACGACGTTTAACCTAGAGCGTGTGCCAGTAAGCGGCGAGTCGCACGAATCTGCTCAACACGAGCTCTCGGATTTCGAGCAACTGCTGGCGGTGCTGGACCTTGACCGCGTGGCCGAGGATCTTTTTCGCGGTTCTCATCCCACCAAGAACCCGCTACGCACGTTCGGTGGACAACTCATGGCGCAGTCCTTTGTTGCCGCTAGTCGCACCCTCACCCGGGCGCTGCCGCCGAGCGCGCTTTCGGTGCATTTCATTGCTGGCGGTGATACCACCCAAGACATCGAGTTCCGGGTGCTGCGGTTGCGCGATGAACGCCGCTTCGCTAACCGGCGTGTGGACGCGGTTCAGGGTGACACGCTGTTGGCCTCGGCGCTAATCTCCTACCTGTCCGGTGGTCGCGGTGTCGAACACAGTATCGATCCACCGCAGGTAGCTGAGCCACATACACTGCCGCCGATCGGCGAGCTGCTGCGGGGATATGAAGACACGGTGCCGCATTTCGTCAATGCGTTGCAACCGATTGATTGGCGGTATACCAACGATCCCGCTTGGGTAATGCGGGCTAAGGGCGAACGGCTGGCCCACAATCAAGTTTGGGTTAAAGCCTGTGGTGCGTTGCCGGAAGACCCCGTGCTGCATACCGCGATGATGGTGTATTCGTCGGACACCACGGTGCTGGACTCGGTGATTACCACCCACGGGTTGTCCTGGGGGTACGACCGTATCTTCGCGGCTTCTGCCAATCATTCAATGTGGTTTCATCGGCCAGTCAACTTCGGGGATTGGCTGTTGTATTCGACGTCGTCGCCGGTGGCAACGGATTCACGGGGGTTAGGTTCCGGGCACTTTTTCGACCGCTCCGGCCGGCTCGTCGCTACGGTAGTGCAAGAAGGCATCGTGAAGTATTTCCCCGGCTGACGATCGGCGTACCACCCATGCTGCCGCTTCATCCCCGTGAACGTGTTGTGCTGCATGTCGATTCGCGCAGGGCTCGCTGGGTCGGCGGGTTAGTGGTCCTGGGCGTGGGACTTTGGTTCATGATGGTGCTCGGTCATGGTCATCTTCTGGTGTATTGGCAGGCGGTGGGCCCGGCGAGTTGGTCAGTAGCGATTGTGATCGCCGTGGCTGGGGTTGCCCGCGGTATTTTCTTGGGTCGTCCGGTGACGGTGTCACACGCGCTGGTGGCCGCAGTACTCATGCTGGGGGGCATCGGTGCGCATCTGGTGTCCCACCATGTTGTC
>JAIENC010000237.1 GCA_019751635.1 Mycobacteriaceae bacterium | reverse complement strand
AACCGGCGCTCAAACACCTCACCGGTATCCCCGTCCATCCCGCACGCCACCACCGATCGCGCGTGCACATCCAATCCGACGCTCGTACGCTGAACTTTCACTGGGGCCTCCCAACATCTTGTGGCTCTACCGGCCAGGACAGCTTCCTGTCGGCAACCCACGTTCACATGTGAGCGGAGGCCCCAGCCTCCCCATACCGTTTAGTTGGAATCGGCGGCCAATGGTGGTTCCTCATTCGGGGGCGGTGCTTGCTCACCCGGTGCGGGTGTGCCTTCACCAGCCGGTATCGGCGCCGCCGGCGGGTGAGGTGGTGCGGCCGGCTGTTGGGGGAGATGCTGAGTAGTTGGCCGCTGGCTTACCGGCGCCGGAGTGCTGACCTGACTTGGTGGCGGAGCAACCGGCAATCTGCTTGGCAGTGGGATCGACGGCGGGTTGAGCCGTTCTTCGGGAATGTCCGGCGGCGGAATTGGTGGTTGGCCGTTGATCAGTAGCGCTCCTTTGGCGCTATTGGTCAAAGTAGCCCAACCGCCGTTTCCCAAGGTCGCACCGATGCTGCAGGCAACCTCATGGCTACCAGCTGACCAGCTGGGCGGCGAGAGCGTGTTGTAGGTCAACGTCAAGGTGGTGGTCCGCAATTGGATTGGGGCTAAGTAGCCATCGGTCAGCCGAGTGCAGGCCTCCTTGACGAAGTCATCTTGCTCGGGTTCGGGGGGCGGGGCTGTAGGAGGAAACTTCTCGGCCAGATTCACAATGCCGGTGATCTCCATGGCGTGCGGTGACGCGCAATTGACGGGGATATCGGTGGGCTGATTGCTGGTCAGGTCGACACCTAAGCAGGTCCCCGCCGGCCAGACCCTGGACTGGTCCAGCTCAGCGACTTTGCCGTGGAAAGCGATCTGCTGATCCCCCTCACCTGGTAGCTCCAGTCCACACAACATGCGGCGTTGCCGATCTTGACGCCATGCCTTATCTCCCGCCCACAACAGGCCAGTGCTGAATTTGCTATCCGGGTCAAATCGGGGGCCCAGATAGTTACGCACCGCGGCATCACACTGCTCCACGGTGATCTGCTGGATGCGAGTGGCGGATGGCGGGGCCGCGTCAAGCCCGTATTCCGAGCCCGGGAAGGTACGCATGTCGATAGCTTTAGCCACTTCAAAGCGATGCTCAGCCGTGCAGCTGACGATACTGGCGTCCGCAGGCTTGCCGTCCGGCCACATCAAGCAGTCGCCACTATTGGCGTGATCAATCGCCGCATTACCCTTCGCGGCGGTGTTGGGCACCGGATCTGCGTCAATGTAGCTGGCCAGCCGTCCCGGCCAGCTGCCTCCCGCGGGGATCGCGGTAGCCATCCCAGCAATGAGCAGGCCGCCTAAAGCGGTCAGCAGTAGGGTCCTTCTGGTTGATGCGGCTTGCAAGGTGCGTGGCCACCGGAACCGTGCCGGCACCCGTATGGGCTGGCTGGCGGGCGGTTGTTCATTCTCCGGTGCGTCCGACATTTGGTCCATCATGACAGGTTCACCGCCCGAGAAAGTAGGGTTGCGGCCGTGATTGACCTCAAGTTGCTGCGGGAAAACCCCGACATTGTTCGCCGTTCCCAACTCGGCCGCGGTGAGGACCCAGATCTGGTGGATCGACTGCTGGCCACTGACGTGGCGCGTCGAGCCGCCATCGCGAAGGCCGACACGTTGCGCGCCGAACAGAAAACTGCCAGCAAGAACGTGGGGGCGGCATCAGTTGAGCAGCGGCCGGGGTTGTTGGCCCACGCCAAAGAGCTAGCTGAGCAAGTCAAAGCGGCCGAGGCCGAGCAAGCCGCTGCGGAGACCGCGTTGACCGCAGTGCACATGGCGATCTCGAACGTCATCATCGACGGGGTGCCTGCCGGCGGCGAGGACGACTATGTGGTGCTGGATGTTGTTGGGCAACCGCCGGTGCTGGAGAACCCGCAAGACCACCTGGCGTTGGGCGAAGCTCTGGGCCTTATCGACATGGAGCGTGGCGCCAAGGTATCGGGTTCGCGGTTCTATTTCCTCACCGGTCGAGGTGCGTTACTGCAGCTCGGGCTGCTGCAACTGGCGCTGCGATTAGCCGTCGAGAACGGCTGTATCCCGATCATCCCACCGGTGTTGGTCCACCCGAAGGTGATGGCGGGAACCGGATTCCTGGGTGCCCACGCCGACGAGGTGTACCGTGTCGAGGCTGACGACCTCTACCTGGTTGGTACCTCCGAAGTGCCGCTGGCCGGCTACCACGCCGACGAGATTCTGGACCTCTCCGCTGGGCCGTTGCGTTATGCGGGCTGGTCATCGTGTTTTCGTCGGGAAGCCGGTAGCTACGGCAAAGACACCCGCGGCATCATTCGGGTGCACCAGTTCGACAAGGTGGAAGCATTTATCTATTGCGCACCCGAGGACGCCGAAGCCGAACACCAGCGGCTGCTGGGTTGGCAGCGGGATATGCTCGCGCGCATTGAGGTGCCCTATCGGGTTATCGACGTGGCCGCTGGCGACCTTGGCGCCTCGGCGGCCCGCAAGTTCGATTGTGAGGCTTGGCTGCCGACGCAGGGTGCGTACCGGGAGCTGACGTCGACATCGAACTGCACTACGTTCCAAGCTCGGCGACTGGCAACGCGTTATCGGGATGCCAACACCAAAAAACCGCAGATCGCGGCGACGCTCAACGGTACGCTGGCCACGACACGCTGGCTGGTTGCCATCTTGGAAAACCACCAGCAGCCTGACGGCAGCATCCGAATTCCCGAGGCACTGGTCGGGTTTGTTGGCACAGAACTGCTGGAGCCGCTGCGCTGAGGGTGTGCCCATGCTGGCACGTGGCTAACCGGGCAGGTTCAACAATTCGTCCAGTACGGCAATGAACTTTTGCGGATCTGTCGGTGTGAAAGCCGGGATTACCCGGGTCCCAGGCAAGTCGAGTGTGATCAACGTCGATTTGACTGGTCGCCGGATATCCAGCGGCAGCCAATGCCGCAGATCTGAGCTTCCCCAGATTCGGAACCGATGGGTGATCAGGCCCAACGGCTCGGCTTTATACCCGCGAATCGTGTTGAGCGCGATGATCTTTGCGGTGCCTGAAGGAAAGTGGTAGCGACGCAATGTGATTGCTGCGCGGTCTAACTGGACGAGGCCGTCGTCGTAGTATTTCCGAGGGCCGGCGCTCATCGCCGCGAGCACCTAAGTTCATGGCCCCGTGACGTGAGGCAGCGGCCGCTAGTCAAATCCCATTGCCAGCCGTGCAAGTTGCACGTAAGCGTATTTCCTTCTACTACACCAAATTTCGATAAATCAGCTTTCAAGTGCGGGCAACGCCGTTGAATTTCCCAGTCTTCCAGCGTAATTGAAGCAGTATCGTCGTGCGTCTCGGCAAACCAGCCTTCGGCGTAGGCAATGCGCTCGTTGGTAAGACATTTGAAGAATGTATAAAGATATTCGTTGTACCCGCCTACCCGCCATGCCTTAAATCGAGTAGACAAGAAGATGGTATTGACCCAATCCGGTTGGTTGTCACGCAACACGGTGCGCACCAGCTCTGGCGGGATATCGAAGCCGTATCGGAATTTCTCGTCGGGAATAGGCTCGCGTACTGAACGTTGCGGAAAGTCAATTACGACGGTCTCCGGGCCGAGGACTAACTCAACCGGATAGCCGATACCATCACAGATCTCGTTGCTTTGCAGCATGATTGGCTCAAAGAGCGCCTGCAACGGGGCTAACAGTGGACCTCCGGCGGCGGGTGCCCAGCTGGCCTTCTCGGCGGCAACCACGGGGGCCATCCGGGCCGCGTAGTCGGCCAGGTATGCCGCCTTGTTGGTGGTAAAGATGGCTTCAGCTTGGTCGGCGGGGAGTGGATGGTGCAGAGAAATTTCTGTTGCGCCGACAAAGGTTGCGGTAGAGCCAGGAATCATGAGCAGGCCCTGATTGTGTCCGTGCTTGCGAAGCTGGTCTAGAAAAACCATCTGATCAGGAAAGATGTTAGCTGGATCGTTGTGGTCATCGTTAAGCTGGCGTAGCTCGGGGTCCAAGAAACACGGTGGTCCCGCCGAAGGAATAACCCAGCTCGCACCGACCTCGGTGATGTACTGGCGAGCGCGGTCCATCTGGCGCTGCCGTTTCTGAATGCCGAACGTTTCCCGGGCCCGTTCGGGAAGGTCGTACACCATCGGATACCAAATCGCTCCGGAGTACTGCAGCATATGCACGTCGACGTGGCCGAACTCAGCACTTAGCGTCGATAAATCCAACGGTCGAGAATCGTTCATATTGAAAACCGTTGTTAGGCCATCGGACACCACCAGCGCGGAGTCGCCAATCGGGCCGTCGGCCGGGGCGATCAGCGCGATGATCATGATGTCTAGGCCGCCCTTAGGGCCATCGAGTTGATGCTTGATGGAGTTGGTGGTCTCAAAAAATCGATAAAAACCTAATTCCTGCAACTCATTTCGCAAATCAGGCACTGGAAAATCGGGCAGCAACACCACGGCGTCTTTATTAACGTGCGCGTCGAGCAGCTGCGCATCGAAATGGTCTTTGTGGAGATGAGAGATATACAGGTAATCGCAATCGCCCAGTGCGTCCCAGTCCAACATGCTGTTGTCCGGGAAGGGAAACCAGGACGCGAAGTAGGCCGGATTCACCCACGGGTCACACAGAATGGTGCCGGCGTGAGTCTCGATCAGAAAGCCGGCATGGCCGACACAAGTGATCTGCACGGGAGCCTTTCCCAACGTGAACGGATTCCTCGAGCTTAACGGGAGCCAACACCTCCGCCTGTTGCGCCCGGCTTCGCCGAGCTGGCGGTGCTCATTAGGCTAGGGGGTTGTGGAGCCGGCATACGGGACTATCATCCAGCTTGTCCGCATGGCGTGGCGGCTGCAGGGCTTGGCCATCACGGTCACTGGTATGGAAAACCTGCCTGCCGTCGGCGGGGCTGTGCTCGCCATCAACCATACGAGCTACATCGACTTCACCTTTGCCGGTTATCCGACCTATAAGCAAGGCCTCGGACGTAAGGTGCGGTTCATGGCCAAACAAGAAGTATTCGATCACAAAATCGGTGGGCCACTCATGCGCCGACTAGGCCATATTGCGGTGGACCGAAAGGCCGGTGCTGCCTCCTACGACGCCGCGGTTTCCCTGCTCAAAGCCGGTGAACTGGTCGGCGTCTATCCGGAAGCGACAATCAGCCGCAGTTTTGAGATCAAAGAATTCAAGGCCGGGGCAGTCCGCATGGCGGTCGAAGCGGGGGTGCCCATTATTCCTCACATTGTGTGGGGTGCTCAGCGGATCTGGACCAAGGGGCAGCCGAAAAAGTTGCTGCGCCCGAAAGTCCCGATCTCGGTGGCGGTCGGTGAACCGATTGCACCGACCTTGCCGGTTCCAGATCTCTTGGCCTTGCTGCGCTCGCGGATGCAACATTTGTTGGAGCGGGTACAACAGTCCTACGGGCCGCATCCGGCCGGCGCTTTTTGGGTGCCACATCGCTTAGGCGGTAGCGCTCCGTCGTTGGCGCAGGCCGCTCAGCTGGATGCCGAAGAGGCGGCGGCCAGGGCGGCTCGTCGCGGCGAACAGGCCGGTTCGGCCGAGATGTCGGAGTGATCGCTGATGGCTGAGCCAGTCTTTCGTGCGTTAGAGATCGTGGCCAAGACGGTGGTTGCCGTCTCGGGGATCCCGATCAGCTTCCGCGGCGAGGAGAACATCCCCAGCCATGGCGGTGCGGTGATTGCCATCAATCACACCAGCTATGTCGATTTTCTGCCGGCTGCCTTAGCGGTTCATCGCCGACATCGGCGGCTCAGATTTATGGTCAAAGCTGAGATGCAGCAAGTGAAGACGGTGAATTACCTGATCAAGCGCACCAAATCGATTCCCGTGGATCGTAGCGCCGGCGCCAACGCCTATCTGCTTGCGGTTGAACGGCTGCGCGAAGGAGAGTTGCTCGGCGTCTATCCCGAAGCGACGATCAGTCGCAGTTTCGAACTCAAGGAATTCAAAACCGGCACGGCTCGGATGGCCCACGAAGCGGGCGTTCCGATTATCCCGTTGATTGTCTGGGGTGCGCAGCGGATCTGGACAAAAGACCATCCAAAAACATTGGGGCGCAGCAAAATTCCGGTCAGTGTGGTGGTCGGTGATGCGGTGTTTCCCGGCGACAGCATCACGCACACTGACCTCGCCCTGCGGGAAGAGATGACGGCGTTGCTGCATCAGCTGCAACAGGACTACCCGCATCCCGTGGGGGCGTACTGGGTGCCGCGGCGACTGGGGGGTAGTGCTCCCACCCCGACGGAAGCGGCGCAACTGGATGCCGAGGAGGCCCGGGCCAGATCTCAGCGGCGGTCGCGCTAATGGTTGCCGATATTGGCGCAGAAGTCTTCAGTTGGCGGGTCAGGATAGTTAAGGATCGAGCGGCGAAAGTGGATCACTCTGAACCAGACCCGGACTACCCCGATGGCCGCGCCGGCGCTCATCGCTTGTGATGTTGATGGCACGCTGCTGGACCACAACGAGGCCGTTACTGCCCGTACCCGCAAGGTGGTCCACGCCGCAGTAGCGGCCGGTGCCCGGTTCGTCCTGGCGACCGGCCGCCCTCCTCGGTGGGTTCGACCCGTTGTTGAGGGGCTCGGTTTAGCGCCGATGGCGGTATGCGCTAACGGCGCGGTCATCTACGACCCCGCGACCGATCACATCATCTCTGCACACACCCTGCCCGTCGACGCTCTCGGAGAGGTGGCGGAGATCGTGGCGCGGGTTTTACCCGGGGCTGGGCTGGCCGTTGAACGGGTGGGAAAACGGGCGCATGACACGGCGACGCCGCAGTTCGTCAGTTCGCCAGGCTACGAGCACGCCTGGCTCAATCCAGACAACACCGAAGTGTCTATCGAACATCTGCTTAGCGCTCCGGCGATCAAATTGTTGATCCGCAAACCGGGTGCGCGCAGCGCGGACATGGCAGCTGAATTAGCCCGGCATATGGGCATCGAAGGTGATATCACCTACTCCACTAATAATGGTCTGGTCGAGATTATGCCGTTGGGTATTAGCAAGGCCACCGGGCTAGCAGAGGTGGCCCGTTTGTGGGGCATCGCCGCCGCCGACGTCGTCGCCTTCGGTGACATGGCCAATGATGTGCCCATGCTGCTTTGGGCCGGTCATGGCGTAGCGATGGGCAATGCAAATCCTGAGGTGAAGATTATCGCCGACGAGGTCGCCGCGACCAACGCTGAAGACGGGGTGGCCCGAGTGCTCGAACGGTGGTGGGGTTAGTTGGACGGATGGGTGGGTGGGGCGAAGCGCTCGATTGGCACCGTTGGGCTAGTGCCGGTAGCAGTGGGTAACTGCACGGTGATGCCATCAAGGACCTGGGTGATGGTGCCGTCGAGGCGAATGAAATTTAGGGTCCCGTGCTGAAAGTTCTGCGTCACCCGTAACGGTTCTTGTATCTCTGCGCTAGTCGGTAAGCCGAGAGGGCCACGTTCGTAACCTTGAGCGGCCCACGTTTCGTAAATCACGCCGGTAAGCGGCACAGCGCCGATCTCGGGCGCCCAGTACATCGCCCCTTTGGCGAACGTGGCATAGCGTGCTGCCCCTTCAGCGTCCGCCTCGGGTGAGGTAGGTGCCCCCAACGGACTGTCTATGCCGCCCATAGCCTGCCAGCGCTGATAGATCGCCCCCCCGTCTAGCGCCTTGAGTAACTCCTCGGGCGGGTCATTGACGTGGGAGGCGATATCGCGAATCTCGTCGAGTAGTGCGTAAGCGGCATTGCCGGGACAGTCGGTGTTACCGACGTCGCGGTGGGCGAAGATGACCGGCAGTGTGGCGGTGGCGCCATTGGGGTAGCTGGTGTAGGAGCTACCGGCTGAGGTCAGCGTCACGGTGCCCTTAGGGTCTACCCCTGCCAGGCCTAGCCGCCAGCCCAGGAGTCGTCCGACGGCGCGGATCTGTGTCGGTGTCGGCGGTACGTCATCAAAGTCGCCGATCATGGCCACACCCCAGGTATCGCGATTAAACCCGCCGGTGTGAAATCCCTCGACCGTTTTGGTGAGTCCTCCAGCACTGCCCTCGAAAACCTGGCCATACTTGTCTACTAAGGCGTTGTAGCCAATGTCGCACCAGCCCAGAGTTTTGCTGTGGTAGGTGTAGATCGCTTGCACGATCGCGGCCGAATCCAGCGGTGAATAATCGTTGCTGCCGGCGGTGTGGTGGACCACCGCCGCGCGCGTCGCGTCGTCGTACACCGGGTTACCGCAGCGAAGCGATTCGTCTGCACCCCATTGCGCGCGGCTGATGATATTCGGTGGCTGGCCGGGCAGGACAACTGCGGACGGCGGCGTCCAGGGCAGCTCGGGTGGGGCTTGTGGTGGGGAGATGAGGATCGCGGAGATATTTTGTTCCCAGGGTTGTTCGGTAGTTGCCAGGAAGTATCGCGGGCTAGAGGTGAAGCCTGCGGTGTTTAGCTTGGGCTTTGGTGCTGGCTGAGGTGCCGGAGTGGCCGTGGGGCGGGTCACCGCGATCTGGACTGTGGTGGTGGTGCCAACGAATATCGGAACTGTGCCACGCGGAGTGTGCGACGTCTTTCGCTGATTTCCCGAGCCTGCCGTTGGCGGTGCTTCGGTCTCGTATTCGGTCTGGTACCAGGGGCCCCATGACCCATCGGGGTGTTGAGCGCGGATCCGGGCCGACGTGCCGGAAAGGTCATTTCCGGTCAACGCAACTAGCGAAAAGGGTTCGTGCTGGCTAACTTCGCGGATCGTGACTCCGGCACCGATGCCAACTAACGGCTGCTCGGCGAGTTGGGTGTCCTGGATTCGTGACGGTTGCTCCGACGAGGACGTGTGCGGTGCCAGATGTGCGATCAATGCCAATGCGGCAAGGCTCGCCGCGGCTGCGGCTAGCCTTGCCGATGGCGCAGGACGGCGTGACTGCACCGGCCAAGGTTACTGTTGCTGTTGAGGCTATTGATGTTATTGAAGGGTTGACACGCCGGCGCTGCACCGCTCTATGCGGTTGGCGTCGGTGGTATCGCGGCTGGCACGGCCGGCGCGGCGGCAGCGGCCCCGGCGGCCGCA
>JAIENC010000242.1 GCA_019751635.1 Mycobacteriaceae bacterium | reverse complement strand
CCTTTGTCGGCGTCGTACCACTTCACCTTGCCGGTCGGCACCAGTCTCACCTGCTTGTCTGACGAATCACCGGGACGAATACAAGAAGCGTCCTGCCTGCGCAGGACGCAATGTGTGTCGATCTTACTCGGCTGGCGAATCACCGAGTACCCCAGCGGTAGGCTTGCGGTGTTGCTGGAGGAAGCATGCGTCTAATCCTGAATATCATTTGGCTGGTCTTCGGTGGTCTGTGGCTGGCCGCCGGTTACCTGCTGGCCGCAGTCGTCTGTTTTCTGCTCATCATCACCATCCCCTTCGGATTCGCCGCGCTGCGTATCGCGGCGTATGCACTGTGGCCGTTTGGGCGGACGATCGTCGAAAAGCCCGGCGCCGGGACCGGTAGCCGCATCGGCAATGTCATCTGGGTGTTGCTGTTTGGCATCTGGCTGGCGATCGGGCATCTACTCAGCGCGGTGTCCATGGCGGTCACCATCATCGGTATTCCGTTGGCGCTGGCTAACCTCAAATTGATCCCGGTGTCGCTGGTTCCGTTGGGCAAGGAGATCGTGCCCGTCGATGCGCCGACCCGGTCCCATCAGTTGCCGTGCTGACACCGGTCGCGCTGGGAGTTCCGAGCGTGCGACGCACCATGCCCGCAGCGGGTTCCTGCACAGTTGCCCGCGGTATGCCCACCACCGGCCCGCTGCTCGATACCTTCGGGCGAGCAGCCACCGATTTACGAGTGTCACTAACCGATCGCTGCAATCTGCGCTGCCAGTACTGCATGCCGGCCGAGGGTGTGCGCTGGCTGCCGGGCGAACAGCTGCTGCAACCCGGCGAGCTCACCCGGCTGCTGCGGATCGCCGTCACCCGGCTCGGTATCACCAGCGTGCGGTTCACCGGCGGCGAACCCCTATTAGTGGGCCACCTTGACGAGGTGGTGACAGCAACAGCCAGTCTGCGGCCCCGCCCAGAACTCTCGCTGACCACTAACGGCCTGAGGCTGGCCCAACGTGCACTCCCCCTCGCGAAAGCCGGTTTAAACCGGGTGAACGTATCGCTGGATAGCGTGAACCGCGCCCACTTCGCGGCGATTACTCGACGCGATCGGCTTGCTGAGGTACTCGCCGGCTTGGCCGCCGCCCAGGCCGCAGGCTTGGCGCCGATCAAGGTCAATGCCGTACTAGATCCTGGCACCGGCCGGGAAGACATCGTGGAACTGTTGCGGTTTTGCCTCCAACACGGCTATCAGCTCAGGGTGATCGAGCAGATGCCGCTAGACGCCGAGCACCGGTGGCGGCCCGGGGCCACGGTGACCGCTGATGACATGCTCACGGCTTTGCGCCCGCACTTCCTGCTGAAACCGGACCCCGCACCTCGGGGTTCAGCACCGGCTGAACTCTGGTTGGTCGACCCACTCGCCAACCAAGGCGCAGCACACCCGTCCGGAAAATTCGGGGTGATCGCCGCGGTGTCACATGCGTTCTGCTCGACGTGTGACCGCACCCGGTTGACGGCCGATGGCCAGATCCGAAACTGTCTTTTTGCTACTGAAGAGACCGATCTTCGTCGACTGCTTCGCGGCGGCGCCAGCGATGACGCCATCGAGGCGGCTTGGCGCGCCGCGATGTGGGCTAAAGCGGCCGGGCACGGCATCAACGATCCAGATTTTGTACAACCTGATCGTCCCATGAGCGCGATCGGTGGCTGAATCGTCCACCGGGCTTGGACGCGAAATCCAGGTGACGGTCCGATATTTTGCGGCCGCACGAGAGGCTGCGGGCCTGGACGCACAGACCCTGACACTGCAGCACGGCACCACCATGGCGGAGCTGCGAGAAAACCTGGCCACCCAGAATCCGCGCCTTGCGGTGGTGCTGCGCCGATGCTCCTACCTTTGCCGGGGAATCGCCGTCCGCGATCTCACCATGGCCCTGAGCTGCGGCGACACCGTCGACGTACTGCCACCGTTCGCCGGCGGCTAAGCTTTGTGACTATGGTCACATAACGAAACAATAACGAGTAGGAAAAGCTCTGGTGTAGCACCGCTTTGACCTGCATCGATAGCCGAGTTTACTGGCTTTTTAGCAAGCGGTATCGCGCGAAACACGGAATTAACCCGCACATGACTAGACGGCGAAGACCCGCTACGGTCTTCGATGGCCCGCGTGAAGCCCAGGTGAGATCGTTCCGACCAGCGGGCCGCCCGTCTGTAGCGGCGTACTCCATCCGGCAGGCGGGTAACGCGAAACCAGGGATGGAGACGGCAACCCCACGGTTGTCGGTA
The DNA here is from genome assembly GCA_019751635.1 of Mycobacteriaceae bacterium. Taxonomy (GTDB): domain Bacteria; phylum Actinomycetota; class Actinomycetes; order Mycobacteriales; family Mycobacteriaceae; genus Mycobacterium. The sequence continues at coordinate 6,729 of JAIENC010000242.1, read as the reverse complement.
ATCGCACTGGAGCCAACGGCGGCTCTACACGGTGCAGCCGATGTTGTTGTCCAGCAACACGACAACCCCGGCCGGGCAGTCTTGAGCGCATCAATGTGGGCCCGAACCTGATCGCCGCCGCATGTACACCGACAGAGAGGACCACACCAACTTATGGCTGGACGTCATCGCAAACCCACGACATCAAGTGTCAGCGTTGCCAAGATCGCCGTTACCGGGGCTGTCATCGGTGGTGGCGCCATCGGCCTGGCCGGACAGGCAGCCGCGGCCAGCGAAACCGAATGGGACCAGGTGGCACGTTGCGAATCTGGCGGAAACTGGGCGATCAACACCGGTAACGGTTACCAGGGTGGCCTGCAGTTCTCGCAAGGCACGTGGTCCGCACATGGCGGCAGTGAATTCGCCCCAGCCGCCCAGCTGGCTACCAGAGAGCAGCAGATCGCTGTCGGTGAGCGGGTTCTGGCCAGCCAGGGCCGCGGCGCGTGGCCGACGTGTGGTCACGGCTTATCCGGTTACACACCCCGCAGTGTTGTGGCCGCGCCCGCCTCAATGAGCACGCAGGTTGACGCTGCCGAATCCACCGACGCGGCACTGCCGGCTGACGTTACGACGCCGGCTGATGTGGTAGCGATCGATGTTGTTGAGCCCGCGCCGGCACCAGCAGACCCCGCAGATCCTGCACCCGCCGAGATCATCACCCCGGCCGCTGAACAGCCCGGTCCCGCTGTTGAGCCGGCCCCAGCGCCGGAGCAGCCGGGTGTCATCGAGGCAGGCTGGCCCGAAGCACTGGCCGCCGACGCGCCGCCGGCCGCACCTGCGGTATCCGCACCCGAGGCTGCCGCAGCCGGTGAAGCCAGCGAGCCGATCGCGACCACCGAGGTCGGCTATGTTGACCAACTGTGGCAAGCCATCCAGGCCGAGGACGTGCGTGGGAATGCCGCGTTGGCAGCCCTCGCACAGCAACCGCAGGCAGCTACGGTACTGGCCTAACCAGTTCTTACCGAATGGGTGGGCCAGCTAAGCTGAGCCCACCCATTCATCGGTGCCGTCGGCAAAAAATTGGTGCTTCCAGACCGGCAGCCGCTCCTTGATGGCGTCCACCAGCGCCGCGCAGGCCCGGAAAGCCCCCGCGCGATGATCTGCAGCGACCGCAACCACCAGCGCGGCCTCACCGATCTCTAGGACACCAATGCGGTGGCTAGCGGCGACGCCGCGCACTCCGCTGGATTCCTCGGTGATCTGCGCTACCACGTCGGCGATGACCTCTCCGGCCGATGGATGGGCGCAGTACTCCAGCCGCAGAACCCGCCGGCCGTCATCATGGTCGCGGACCATACCGACAAACCCCACGACGGCGCCCGCCGCCCGATGGCTCACGAGATCTTCGTGCTCAGCTAGCCGGATCGGCTGGTCGGTCACCGCAGCACGCAGCACCCGAGTCATCCTTGGTGCTCTTCGCCCGCGAGCTGCTCCAAGGCGTGGTCCAGCACATCGGCGAGCACTGCCAGACCGTCGCGTACCCCGCCCGGTGAACCGGGGAGGTTCACTACGAGGGTTCGGCCAGCGACACCACAGACTCCGCGCGAAAGCACCGAGGTTGGCACTTTCGGCAGACCTGCCTGGCGGATCGCGTCGGCTAACCCGGGGATCAGGTAGTCCAGTAGCGCCGCGGTCTGATCTGGGGTGGCGTCGCTAGGCGAAATACCGGTTCCGCCGGAGGTGACCACCAGATCCACGTCGGCCTCAAGAGCAGCGCCAAGCGCCTGACCGACCTCAGCTCCGTCGGCAACTACCTGCGGCTCTACCGGCAAGAACCCGCGTTCCCCCAGCCATTCGGCGATAAGTGGGCCACATCGATCGACGTACTGACCTGCCGATGCCCGGGTGGAGGCGATGATGACTCGCGCGGAACGCACGCTCATGGCCGTGTCCAGGTCCCGCTGCGGCCGCCTTCCTTGCGTAGCACCCGAACGTCATCGATACGAGCCGCCGGATCAACCGCTTTGATCATGTCGTAGAGCGTCAGAGCCGTCACGCTGACCGCGGTCAGTGCTTCCATCTCCGCACCCGTACGGTCGGTGGTACGTACCGTTGCGGTGACCTCGACGTCTGACTCACTGACGGCGAAATCGATCTCCACCCCGGTCAGAGCAAGCTGGTGGCAGAGCGGAATGAGATCACTGGTGCGTTTAGCCGCCAGAACGCCGGCTACCCGAGCGGTGGCTAGCGCCTCACCCTTCGCTAAGCCGCCACCCGTGATCAGCCCAATCACCCGCGCTGACGTACGCAGAACACCAACCGCAACGGCGACCCGCCTCGTGGGGTCTTTGAGCGTAACGTCCACCATGCGTGCCGCTCCCTGCTCATCGAGGTGAGACAGCGGGCCGGGTTCCGACGCCGCTGGCGACATCGGCGAGTACCTAGCGATTGACGACAGTGACCGGATGGAGATAGGGCAAGCTGTCCGCAGACACCGGAAACACCACGTCCCCAAACGGGGACAGCGCACCGGCCCGGTCAGTGGCGAGCTCGCTCACCGCATGCTCATCGGGGTTTGTCGTCGGCCAGCCGTTGTCGACATATCTGGTCTTTCCCACGTGCTTATCCGCAATCTCAGCCACGGACCTATTCTGACAGGTCGGCGGTGTGCGGCGTGGCGCTATCTCGACTGCAGCTGCTAGCGGCTGGTCAGCCCCTTAGTCTGGTCAGATATGACTGAACAAACTTCGGGTATGCCGTTAGGGTCCTGGCTAACCAAGCTGCCCGACCAGCGGCTGATTCGGCTGCTGGAGCTGCGGCCGGACCTGGCCCAGCCCGCACCGAACAGTATCGTCGCGCTGGCAGCGCGGGCCCAGGCCCGCCAATCCATCAGGGCCGCCACCGATGACTTAGATTTTCTGCGACTGGCGGTGATCGACGCGTTGCTGGTGCTGCACGCCAACATCGGCCCGGTGCCCGTCACTAAGCTGGTCACACTGCTTGGTGATCGAGCCGTTGAAGCCGAGGTGCTCGCCGCGTTAGACGATCTCCGGGAACGCGCGCTGGCCTGGGGTGATCTCGAAGTTCAGGTTGCCGAAGACGCCGGCATGGCTTTGCCCTGGCATCCAGGCCAGGTCACCTCGGAGGAGGTCACCCACACGAGAGATCAGCTCGTCGAGCTGGTTGCCCAGCTGGACGAGGCGCAGCGCGCGGTGCTGGACAAGTTGCTGGAAGGGTCGCCGATCGGGCGAACCCGTGACGCCGCCCTTGACGCCCCCGCGCACCGGCCAGTGCCGCAGCTGCTGAAGATGGGACTGTTGCAACGAGTCGACACCGAGACGGTGATTCTGCCGCGACACGTCGCCCAGGCGCTCTCCGAAGAAGATTCCGTCCCACTGCAACTCACCCCACCCGACCCGGTGGTAGCCAGCACCGTGCCCACCGATGTCGATGCCACCGCATCCGGAGCGGTCCTTGAGCTGCTCCACGAACTTGAGGTGCTGATCGACAGCCTGGGCGCAGCACCCATCGCCGAGTTGCGTAGCGGCGGACTAGGAATTCGTGAGGTCAAGCGACTGGCCAAGATCACTGGCATCCATGAGATGCGGCTCGGCTTCATCCTTGAGTTGGCCGCAGCGGCTGGGCTGATTGCCTGCGGCACACCTGATCCTGAACCGCCGGATGGTGATGGGCCGTATTGGTCTCCGACCATGGCCGCAGACCGATTTGCCACCATGTCCACCGCCGAGCGTTGGCATGTGCTAGCCACGACCTGGATTGATCTGCATAGCCGGCCGGCGTTGATCGGCAGCCGCGGGGCAGACGCTAAAGTCCGTGGCGCACTCTCTCATGCGTTGTATTCGACCGCGGCCCCGCTGGATCGCCGGCTCTTGCTGGGCATGCTCGCCGAGCTCGAGCCCGGCGCCGGTGTCGATGCCGCGTCGGCCTCGCAAGCGTTGGTTTGGCGCCGCCCACGCTGGTCGGCAAGGCTGCAACCCGAACCCGTCGCCGATCTACTCAACGAGGCGCAGCTATTAGGCCTGGTCGGTCGCGGAGCAATCAGCACGCCCGGACGGGCGCTACTCGCCGACACGGGCACCGAAACTGCCACGACAGCAATGACCGCAGCACTACCCAAACCGATCAACCATTTCCTGCTACAGGCGGATCTGACGGTCGTGGTACCTGGCCCACTGGAACGTGACCTGACCGCCGATCTGACCACAATTGCCACCCTTGAATCCGCCGGCACTGCCATGGTCTACCGCGTTACCGAACAATCCATTCGACATGCCCTCGACGTCGGCTTGACCCGAGAATGGATGCACAATTTCTTTGCCAAATATTCGAAAACACCAGTGCCTCAAGGGCTTACTTATCTCATTGACGATGTTGCACGCCGGCATGGCCAGCTTCGTATCGGCATGGCTGCATCATTTGTGCGCTGCGAAGACCCAGCCTTGCTTGCTCAAGCGGTGAATTTTCCAGCGGCACAACAGCTACAGTTGCGTGCGCTAGCGCCAACGGTCGCCGTCTCGCCGGCGCCAATCGCCGACGTATTAGCAGCCTTACGTAGCGCGGGTTTCGCACCGGCAGCCGAGGATTCGTCCGGGGCTGTCGTCGACGTCCGGCCCCGCCGAGCCCGGGTTCCTACGCCACAACACCGGCGCCCTTACCGCCTAGCAGCACGCCCAACCGGCGACACACTTAGTGCAGTGGTAGCCGTGCTACGTAAGGTCACCAGTGCACCATTCACCCCTGGCCGGATCGACCCGACAGCCGCGATGTCGCTATTGCAGCGGGCAGTCACCGACGAAGACACGGTGGTGATCAGCTACATCGACGCGGCGGGGGTTGCTACGTCACGAGTGGTATCGCCGATAAGTGTGCGTGGTGGACAACTGATGGCTTTCGATTCGTCCTCCGGCCGGCTGCGTGACTTTGCTATCCACCGCATCACCTCAGTGGCGACGGCCGACAACGGATAATGGATCCATGACCGACGGACCCTTGATCGTGCAGTCCGATAAAACGGTGCTGCTCGAGGTGGAGCACGAGCTGGCTGCCGCCGCACGCGCCGCTATCGCACCGTTCGCCGAGCTGGAACGCGCACCCGAACACGTGCACACCTACCGCATCACTCCGTTGGCGCTGTGGAATGCCCGCGCCGCCGGTCATGACGCCGAGCAGGTGGTTGACGCCCTCGTCCGTTACTCCCGTTATGCGGTACCGCAACCATTGCTGGTCGACGTCGTTGATGTCATGGGTCGCTACGGCCGACTCCAGCTAGTCAAGCATCCCGCGCACGGACTAACGCTGGTCAGCTTCGATCGCGCTGTTCTCGAAGAGGTGCTGCGTAATAAAAAAATCTCTCCCATGCTGGGGGCTCGGGTGGACGACGACACCGTCGCCGTCCACCCCAGTGAGCGCGGCCGAGTCAAACAGCTGCTACTCAAAATTGGTTGGCCTGCAGAGGATCTCGCCGGTTATGTCGACGGCGAAGCACACCCCATCAGTCTTCAGCAAGGCGACTGGGAGCTACGTGACTACCAACAGCTTGCTGTCGAATCGTTCTGGTCCGGGGGATCCGGAGTGGTAGTACTGCCCTGCGGGGCCGGTAAAACCGTAGTTGGTGCGGCCGCAATGGCGAAGGCCCAAGCAACCACATTGATTCTGGTTACCAACACCGTGTCCGCACGGCAGTGGAAACGCGAGCTCGTCGCCCGCACCTCGCTAACCGATGAGGAGATCGGCGAATACTCCGGGGAGCGTAGGGAGATTCGACCTGTCACTATCTCGACTTATCAGATGATCACCCGTCGAACCAAAGGTGAATATCGGCATCTGGAACTGTTCGACAGCCGAGACTGGGGACTGATCATCTATGACGAGGTCCATCTCCTGCCGGCCCCGGTCTTCCGGATGACTGCCGATCTGCAATCCAAACGCCGCCTCGGCCTGACCGCAACCCTGGTCCGCGAGGACGGCCGCGAAGGTGACGTTTTCTCACTGATCGGCCCGAAACGCTATGACGCACCGTGGAAAGACATCGAGGCGCAGGGCTGGATTGCACCAGCGGAATGCGTCGAGGTACGGGTAACTATGACCGATAGCGAGCGGATGGCTTATGCCACCGCAGAACCCGAGGAACGCTACCGGCTGTGCTCCACCGTGCACACCAAAGTTGCTGTGGTCAAATCGATTTTGGCCAAACATCCCGGTGAGCAAACGTTAGTCATTGGCGCATACCTTGACCAGCTAGAAGAGTTAGGCCAAGAGCTTAATGCCCCGGTGATTCAAGGGGCCACCAAGACCGCCGAACGGGAAGCGTTGTTTGACGCTTTCCGGCGCGGTGAATTGTCCACATTGGTGGCGTCCAAAGTAGCTAATTTTTCCATTGATTTACCGGAAGCAACTGTGGCCGTCCAGGTTTCAGGAACTTTTGGCTCACGCCAAGAAGAAGCTCAACGGCTAGGCCGGTTGCTTCGCCCCAAAGCCGATGGCGGCGGAGCCGTCTTCTACTCGGTGGTGGCCCGCGACAGTCTCGATGCCGAATACGCCGCCCACCGGCAGCGGTTTTTGGCCGAACAAGGCTACGGCTACATCATCCGAGATGCCGACGATCTACTGGGCCCGGCACTGTAGCCCCCTAGCGCGAGCAGACGTAAAAGCCCCCGACACGCCGAGCGTGCGGGGGCGTTTACGTCTGCTCGCGCAGAGAAACTAGGCGGGCAGAAAACGGTCGCCGTA
>JAIENC010000177.1 GCA_019751635.1 Mycobacteriaceae bacterium | reverse complement strand
GGCCGGAACGTCAGGTTTTGCTGGACCGCGCTAAGACGCGCCACGGCTTGCGGCGGGACGAGCTGTGGCTGGCTCGGGCTCGGCGGCGTGGTCGGCGCCTGCGGCCGGCCCCTCGGCGTGCTCGGCGTATCGACCGGTCCAGCGCTGCCCGGCGTGGCGGACACTGCTAAGTCGGCGAACCGGGAAAGAGGCGTCACCGCGGGCACCAACTCCGCGCCCGGCGGCATCGCTGGAACCGACAACGGCACCTGCGCGATCAGCTCCCGGTATTTGCCCGCCACTCTGCGCAGATCACGTGCGTTGTCCGAGGTCCAGACCGCGAGAGTGATCACCACACCGAGCGCAGCGCTCACCCCGGCAATGAACATCATGATCTGGAACGTCAACGATGACCTGGGCGCACACGCCTCCATCGCTAGCGCAATAGGGATGCAGGAGAAGGTCAGTCCGGCCACGATGATGGCCAGCGCCATCCGCATCAGCTGAACTTCCCGGGCCTGACGTTCGATGATGCCTTGCAGCTCGGTGTCGATCGAGCTGCCGAGAAGCCGGGTAAGCATTCCGTCGATCCCGGCTTGATCGGCAAGGTCTTGCAGTATCTCGGTGTCTGCGGTGTACGCGTTTGCTGCCGAACCAGACCATTGCCCAGGGTCTGGCATCGCTAAATCCAGTGCCGCATACGCTGCCGAGAAGTTGTCTTTACTGCGGTCCAAGGAATGTCCTTCATCGGGGATCTCGAAGCCGAAAAATGGCACTATCGCCCATTCCACAATGTTGATAGCTAATTGGAGCAGAAAAAGCGGGGAAGCGAAATGCTGTCCAATTCCTTGCGCAGATCCCGGCTTGGCCAGGCCGCTGACGTCACGCTCTGCCGCGGAAAGCAGCGGAGCAGAGTCCAGGGAAGCTGTCTCCGCCGCGGTAGAGGCGGTGCCTTTACTGAGCCGAGACATTTCTATAGCGGATTCGGGGTCTGGATAGAACCGCTCGAGCCAGTTCAGGCCACCCACTTTTCCGGCAACCAGTGCTCCTTGACCGAGAAGTATCGAGACATCCAGTGCGGTGGGAACAATGTCGCATGCTTGAGGCGAGTCCCAATCCCCCGACGCAGCGTTGATGCCTAGGTCGAGGACTCCCCCGAAAAGTGCTGCTACGGCGAGGTAAAGCTCCATTGAGATCGACCTTTCTGCTGACCGTATCGGTCAGTCCTGGCGAGACCGTCCCTCACTTGCCGCGAAGCGTCGCCGCGAGCATGCGATGCATCATCGATGCAGGTAACGAGGCATTCGGTGCCACGCTAGCACCGGCCCTGACGGTCCACACGGCGAGGAGCGCTCAACCCGGCTGACGTCACGAGGAGGCGGGGTGAAGTGAGATTGCTCTCTTTATCAGGTTTCCCGGAAATGGGCTCGTCGATCAGAAGGTCACCGAGTTCTGCCTGAAATGTGTTATGAGCTGCAGGAATTAGCGCATTCAGCGGACACGCGACGCTCGCCAGCCTTGATTGTTACGAATTAATGGATGACCATTTCAACCCCGTACCGCACCATTCCCTGATAAACTAATCCATGATGAACTATCCGTGGCGGGCCCTGGCACCGGCCGCCGGGATCGGGGGCTATATGCGGAGCGGCACATGAACGTGAGCCAAGGCTGAGCTGGCGATATGTCTAGCATGACTAAAACCGACATATTTGCTTCATTCTTTAAAGACATTGAAGGCAACCCAGCTGATTTTTCAGCTTCGAACAATGACGCTAAAATATTCCAGGAAATCACAAATCAACATAGACGCTTGGACCTTTTAACCGTACAAAAGAAAAGTCTATTCTCCGACCCTTACTGGGTGTTGTGTCTGGTGATTGTTGCTTTAATCGGCATGGGCCCCTATTTCGTTGACGTTTCCGCCGCCAACGGGGATGAGTACTACGGGTCAATGAGCGTTCAGATGAGCGCCGATGCGATTGCCGCTCTGACAGTGTTGATGGCGTGGTGGAAAACTCCGGAACCTACCCCAGCAGTCCCTTGGCCAGGAACCCTGAATTATCCGACCCTGGTGCTACTCAAGGCTTATGCCGCCGTTGACGCCCTGGAACCCAGTATTGGATTTGGCCCACCGTATGAAGGAGCGGACCTCAAGGTCGGTGCAGAGCAGTTCCGCACACTGCACGACCAGCTGACGTCAGCTTTTCCGGATATCAGTTGGCAGGGCTTGGCGGCGCAAAGCTACGCCCATGCCGTGACGGAACTGCGGGATGATATGCAGACCCTGGCTGACATGGACCGCAAACTGGCAGACCTGGTGAAAGATCAAGCCGCCTGGGTCACCCACATGAGTTTAGGTTTTGCGCTGGTGAAATTTTTACTCACTATCGGCATCAGTGTGACGGCCTACGATTCGCTGCACAAGTTGGGAAAGTTCGGATTTAACCTGAATCCAGCTACTCAGAAACTGATTTGCCGAGCGTCTCAGATCTGTGCATACCTCGCCGCGGCGATGGCTTCCGGCATGATTCTAGGTTTAGTCGAGGTCGCGAATGCCAAGCTCGACAAGATTCAGGATGTGACTCAGGCTTATCAAGGCCTCAATACCAATGCCGGGAATTAACGCATCCCACTTCGGTAGGCACATCGAAACCAGTTCGTTCGCGGTCACGTGCCTGCGAACCAGGCCGTCTGCACCCGATGGATCACTGGCTCCGGCGAGGACCGATCCTGCGCTACCCCAGCACCAATCTTGACGGTCCAGGCCGGCGATGACCGGTCGATCGGGTCAGCATCCACCGGGGCCAGCACCATCAGGCCCGGGTTAGCGGTGCATCCGTAAAAGGCCTGCAGGTCGTCATAGCGATGTCCCCAGGCGCCGCCGTTGCGGAGCCGACACCGAGTGCCGTCGTCGAGCAGCAAAGCTACCGGTTTAGCCAGCGTCGGTGGGCGCACCGGGGCAAGGGCGGCGCGCACCCTAATCCGGTGCAGTTGTTTAGCCCACGGGTCATCCAGGCAGAGTAAGTCCAAACCCGAAGCCGGCCAACAGACGTCGGCCGAGTAGTAGGCCGGCCAGCAGCGGTAGATATTTGCGCTGACCGCCGCGGGTGACGGCTCGGTGCAATCAGCCGGCTCCGGCAGCGGTTGGTCTTGCGTGATATCGCGGTAGCCGTTGACCGGTTGACCGCTGGAGTCGACGGCCACCACCGTGCTGAGCTGGGTTGCCCCGGCCGCAGCAGGAGTCTCAGGTGAAGCCGATCCTGAGCCCGGACTTTTCTGAGCAACATGCGGTGAACAACCAGCCACTCCGGCCGCCATCAGGAGAACCGCCAGGGCACCGCACCATCTCTGCTTCATCAGCGCGCCAGCCTAGCCTGGACAGAATTCTCGCGCCACGTCGACAACCCGACTCCGGTCAGCCGGCACCAAACCGATGCGGGTCCGACGATCCAGGATGTCATCGACCGTGAGCGCACCTTCGTGGGTGACCGCGTATTCCAATTCGGCGCGAATCACATCAATGCCGTCAGCCACTGGCCCCGTCGGTCGATCGCAGGTGGCGACGGCAACCACATGGGCCGCTTCGGCCCCGTAGCGAGCGCTAAGCGATTCCGGCAAGTCGGCAGTTGGCGGTCGGCCCCAACCAGGCTTCTCCGGCGCACCAACCAGCGGCAAACTGTGCGTCCGACAGGGTGCCGCGTCAAGTCCACTCCCCTGGATGGCCCGGTCAAGGACCTCTTGTGCCATATAGCGATATTCGGTCAGTTTGCCGCCGACAACGCTCAACAAACCGGACGGTGACTCGACCACCGCGTGTTCACGTGACACATCGGCGGTGCGGCCGGTTCCGGTATCCAGCAACGGCCGAAGGCCGGCGTAGGTGCCAAGCACATCATCGGGGCCGAGCGTGCTATCCAACGCGGTGTTCACCGTGTCCAGCAAGAAGGCGATTTCCGCTGAAGTTGCTTGGGGCACATCAGGAATCGGTCCAGAAGCATCAACATCGGTGAGCCCCAAATACACTCTTCCGAGTTGTTCAGGCATGACAAACACGAAGCGGTTCAGCTCACCGGGAATCGGAACCGTCAGCGCTGCAGTCGGATTGCCCAGCGCCGCGGCGTCGAACACCAGATGCGTACCCCGACTGGGCCGCAGCGGTATCGTGCCATCAATCTCACCCGCCCACACGCCGGTCGCGTTGATGACCCTACGAGCAACAACATCAAACGCTTCACCGGCGCGTTGATCAGTAAGACGAACCGATGTGCCGGTGGCTTGGGATGCGGCTACATACGTCAGAATCCGGGCACCGTGCGCGGCCGCGGTACGCGCGACCGCGACGACAAGCCGAGCATCATCGATGAGTTGCCCATCGTAAGCCAGCAGGCCACCAGTGAGGCCAGCCCGGCGAACCGCGGGAACCCTGCGCACCACACTTTGGGCGGGAATCCGACCCGAGCGCGGCAGGACCGATGCCGGAGTGCCCGCCATCATCCGCAGAACGTCACCCGCGAGAAATCCGGTGCGCACCAACGCCTGTTGTTTTCGACTGAGAGACCGCAGCAGCGGAACCAGCTGCGGCATGGCGTGCACCAGATGAGGTGCGGTGCGGGTCATCAAGATTCCGCGCTCTATGGCGCTGCGGCGGGCAATGCCCAGGTTGCCCGTCGCCAGGTAACGCAGACCGCCGTGCACAAGTTTTGAGCTCCAACGGCTCGTGCCGAACGCAAGATCGTGCTTTTCCACCAGCGCCACCCGCAAACCACGGCTGGCGGCGTCCAAGGCGATGCCCACACCGGTGATGCCGCCGCCGATCACGACGACATCGAGCGGTGCGCCGTCGGCGAGCGCGGTCAGGTCGGCGGTGCGGCGGGCCGCGTTGAGCGCGGTTGGGCTAGTCATCGGGACAGGGAATACTGTACTGCATGACACAGTTCGACCAGCTTCGGCCACCGATGAAATGGAATGCCTGGGGCAATCCGGCTGCCGCGCAGCCACTTTCGGAAGGGGTTCGAGCGCTGCTGAAGCAGGCCCTGGGAGTCGACGGCGCGGCTACCGCAGAATTCGATGCCGAGCAGGTGCGGCTGCGGCCCTCGGCGTTGGCCCAGATAGACCGAGACGGGTTGGCTGGGATCGTCGGTGCTGATTACTGCCGGCTCGGCGATATCGACCGCTTGCTGCGGGCCGGCGGGAAGTCCACCCTTGATCTGTTGCGCTGCAAAGATTCTGCTGTCCGCGATGCACCCGATGCGGTGCTGCTTCCGGGGGATGAAGACGCCGTCGCTGAGATTTTGCGGTACTGCTCGCAACGCGGCATCGCGGTGATCCCGTTTGGCGGCGGCACCAGTGTGGTCGGCGGGCTTGATCCCCTGCGTGGCCGGTTCGCTGCGGTGGTGGCGCTGGACATGCGCCGCTTCAACCGACTGCTGAATCTCGACGAAGTCTCCGCCGAAGCCGAGTTACAAGCCGGAGTCAGCGGCCCCGAGGCTGAACGCCTGCTCGGCGAATACGGGTTTTCCCTGGGGCATTTCCCGCAGAGCTTCGAGTTCGCCAGCATCGGCGGATTTGCGGCTACCCGATCCTCAGGTCAAAATTCAGCCGGCTACGGCCGGTTTAACGACATGATCGTCGGGCTGCGCATGATCACTCCGGCCGGCGTCGTGGACCTTGGCCGGGCGCCGGCGTCAGCGGCCGGCCCGGATCTGCGCCAGCTGCTGATCGGTTCGGAAGGGGTTTTCGGCGTCATCACCCAGGTGCGGCTGCGGGTTCACCGGATACCTGAAGCGGTCCGATACCAGGCCTGGTCATTCCCCAATTTCTCGGCCGGGGCCACGGCCCTGCGGGCGGTTACCCAACAAGGAACCGGCCCCACCGTCATCCGGCTTTCCGATGAGGCCGAGACTGCGGTCAATCTCGCTACCACTGAAGCAATCGGGGAAAAGCAAGCTACCGGAGGATGTTTGGCGATCACCGTGTTTGAGGGCAGCCACGCGCACGTCGAAAACCGGCACGCCGAAACCAGCGCGGTGCTGGCCGCCCACGGCGGCACCACGCTCGGCGCAGAACCAGCTCTGGCCTGGCAGCGTGGCCGATTCGGCGCGCCGTATCTGCGTGACTCGCTGTTGGCCGCCAGCGCGCTATGCGAGACCCTCGAGACCGCCACCACATGGGCAAATATTGCGGCACTCAAGGCCGCGGTCACCCAAGCGCTGACCACCGCACTGGCCGAGTCGGGTACGCCCGCCCTGGTGTTGTGTCACATTTCGCACGTCTACCCCACCGGCGCATCGCTGTATTTCACCGTGGTGGCCGGGCAACGGGAAAACCCCATCGCGCAGTGGCAGGCCGCTAAAGCGGCCGCATCAGCTGCCATCATGGCCGCCGGGGCAACCATCACCCACCACCATGCGGTGGGTGCCGATCATCGGAGCTGGATCCTCGACGAAGTGGGCGAGTTAGGCGTTCAGCTGTTGCGAACGGTAAAAGCCACGCTGGATCCGGCGGGAATCCTTAACCCCGGCAAGCTGATTCCGTGACGACGGCACATCCCGGCAGCGGGCGTTGGCGTCGGCACGAGATAGGCCGGATAGCCGTGCTGGTCAATCCTCGCTCCGGGCACGGTAGCGCCGTGCGGGCAGCCGAGAAGGCAATTGCCCGGCTGTCGCAGCGCGGCCGCGAAGTTATCAACGTCACCGGCGCCGATGCGCAGGACGCCCGACGGCGAGTCGATGCTGTTCTGCAGCAAGGCGTTGACGCGTTGGCTGTGGTGGGCGGCGACGGCGTCATCAGCCTTGCGCTGCAAGCGTTGGCGGGCAGCGGAATCCCTCTCGGCATTGTCGCGGCAGGAACCGGTAACGACCATGCCCGCGAATACGGTTTGCCTATCAAAGATCCGGTGGCTGCAGCGGACATCATTGTTGACGGCTGGGCCGAAACCGTGGATCTGGGGCGAATCCGCAATAACCGCGGTGTCGACACCTGGTTTGGCACCGTCGCAGCAACCGGATTCGATTCCCTAGCAAGCGATCGCGCCAACCGGATGAGCTGGCCGCACGGCCGGATGCGCTACAACCTGGCGATCGTCGTTGAGCTGTCGCAGCTGCGGCCCTTGCCATTTCGGTTGGTGCTCGATGGGTCTCGAGAGATCGAGGCCAATCTGACGCTGGCGGCTTTTGGTAACACACGTAGCTACGGTGGCGGCATGCTGATCTGCCCTCAAGCAGACCATGCTGACGGCTTGCTTGACCTCACCATGGTGCACACCACATCGCGTACCCGGCTTATTCGGCTGCTGCCCAACGTTTTTCAGGGCACACATGTAGACCTCGATGAGGTGAGCACAGCCCGGGCCGCTTCCATCCAGGTGGACTCCCCCGGTATCACCGCCTACGCCGACGGTGAGTATGCATGCGCGCTGCCGGCGGAAATCTCCGCCGTTACCGGTGCACTGCAGATTTTGGGTCGCAGCTCACTGCACTGCGCGGTGCGGCCTTAGCCGACTCCTCGACTAAGCCACGCCACTTCCCCAACTTCGCCGCCGTTGCGATACACCTCAAGGGCTTCATCCCAGGCCGTACCGAGGACGGTATCGAGCTCCGCGGCAAGCGCATCGGCGCCCTGCGCCATTAACGCCCGCAGCCTCATCTCCCCGACCATGATGTCGCCGTTCGCGCTCATCGCCCCGCTCCATAGCCCTAGCTGCGGGGTGTGGCTAAACCGTTGGCCGTCAACTCCGGCACTGGGATCCTCGGTCACCTCGAACCGCAGCACTGACCACGACCGCAGGGTATGGGCCAGCCGAGCACCAGTACCGACTGGGCCAACCCAGTTGGTGGCCGTGCGGAGCTGGCCAGGCATGGCCGGCTGCGGTGTCCACTTGAGGTTGGCCCTGGCCCCCAAGGTGGAGGACAGCGCCCACTCGACGTGCGGACACACCGCCGCGGGCGAGGCGTGGACATAGACCACGCCTGTCGTCATGTCGGCGAATTGGTTCGACGCGTGCATCTCCTGCTCCTCCGGTTTCATGAGGGACGTCTTCCCCAACGACCTGATGAAATCCGACGAGCGAGTTGGTGCTTGCGTACTGATGTTGTTGTGTCGTGCGGGTCTATTGTGCCTTGTGAGACCCGTGTTGCGCTAGTGTGTTCGGCACTCCAGTATCACGGCATCAGAAAGTGCTGGCCAACGGTCCAACGCCCAGTCGCCAAACACCCGGTCGGTAAGCACCACCAGAGCCAGGTCAGCCTCGGGATCGGCCCAGATAAAGCAACCCGACTGACCGAAGTGGCCGTAGGTCCGCGCCGAGTTGGCTGCGCCGGTCCAATGCGGTGATTTCGCATCCTTGATCTCGAAACCGAGCCCCCAATCATTGGGTCGCTGCACGCCGTATCCCGGCAGCACCCCATCAAGGCCAGGAAACTGCACCGTGATCGCCGCGGCGTGCAGCTGCTGAGAAACCGTCACTGGGCGCAGCAGATCAGCAGCGAACGCCTGCAAGTCGGTTAGCGTCGACGTGGCGCCGTAACCGGCCACCGCCGCCCCGCCCGCTAACCGGCTCGCCGACATACCCAATGGCTCGAAAACCGCCGCCGTGAGATAGCGACTAAATTCGATGTCGGCGGCCTGCTGCACCGTCTCGGCAAGCACCCTGAACCCGTAGTTGGAGTACATCCGGCGCGTACCGGGCCTCGCCAGGACATGTTCATCAAGCAGCGCCAAACCCGAGGTATGCGCCAACAGATGCCGAACGGTAGCGCCCGGCGGGCCGGCCGGGGTGTCGAGTTCTAGCACACCTTCTTCTATGGCAACCTGCACAGCCCGTGCCACTAAAAGTTTAGTCACAGACGCTAACGCGAACACGTGACTGCAATCGCCGTAGCTAGCCAACACCCCCGAAGGCCCTACTACCGCGGCGGCCGCAGCTGACACTGGCCAGTCGTCGAGTACGTCCAGAGCAGC
>JAIENC010000152.1 GCA_019751635.1 Mycobacteriaceae bacterium | reverse complement strand
ACGGTCATCGATGACTCACTCGGCGACGAGGTGCGGGTCACCGTGATCGCGGCAGGCTTCGACGCTGCCGGGCCGAGTCGCAAGTCGGTCCCCAGCGCGGTCTCGGCTCAGACCATCGCGCCGGCCAAGGCCGGAAAAGTCACCTCGACGCTCTTTGAGCCCGTTGATGCGGTCAGCGTGCCGCTGCACACCAATGGTGCAACGCTCAACGTCGGTGGTGACGATGATGAAGATGTCGACGTGCCGCCCTTCATGCGTCGGTGATCGCCGTCGGTTGAGCGTGCGCATTCGGAGGGTGACGACCACCCGAGTCGGCGGCCTATCGTCCCCCCCATTTCACAGCTTCAACCTTGGTGATCACGTCGGTGACGACCCGGCGGCGGTGGCGGCTAACCGTGCTCGGTTAGCCGCTGCGATCGGCCTGGCGGCCAACCGGGTGGTCTGGATGAACCAGGTTCATGGTGATCGCGTCGTTCTAGTTGACCAACCTGATGGCGTCGTGGTTGAGGACACTGACGCCTTGGTGACTTGTACCTCGCAGCTGGCGCTGGCGGTGGTGACCGCTGATTGCGTGCCGGTGCTGATGGCTGATGCTGATGCCGGCGTAGTGGCGGCGGTACATGCGGGTCGGGTAGGGGCTCAGCACGGTGTAGTAGTTCGTGCAGTAGAAGCGATGCTGGCTGCTGGTGCTGCGCTACGAGGCATTTCAGTCTTCCTGGGGCCGGCGATCAGCGGGCGCAACTATGAGGTGCCGGTGGCGATGGCCGAAGAGGTGGAAGCGTCCTTGCCGGGTAGCCGCACCGTTACCTCGGCCGGCCGTGTTGGTCTTGATCTTCGTGCTGGAATCGCTTGCCAATTAAGCAGTTTGGGTATTACCGCAATTGATCGCGATCCGCGTTGTACTTTTACCGATCCGACTTTGTTCAGTCATCGCCGTGATGCACCGACTGGCCGATTAGCATCATTGGTATGGATGGAATGACCCCCGGAATCGGCGAAGAATGACTCCGATTATGGCAGATTTTTCATTCCACACGGACCGGGAATCACAATTAGCTCAAGCGTTGACGCAGTTACGATCGCGACTTGAGGCAGCTGCCGCCGCGGCCAATCGCAATATCGCAGAAATTGAACTTCTGCCTATTACTAAATTTTTTCCAGCAACCGATGTGGCTATTTTGGCGCGATTAGGGTTGCGAGCTTTTGGCGAATCACGTGACCAGGAAGCAGTGGCCAAAGTCGCTGAGGTCGCCCGATTGTTGGGCTCGGCATCGCCAACCCTGGACTGGCATATGGTTGGCCAGGTTCAGCGCAATAAAGCCCGATCGGTTGCACGTTGGGCGCACACGGTCTACTCCGTCGATACGCCACGTTTGGTCGCCGCCCTTGATCAGGCGGCGGGTGCGGCATTGGCTGACGGGCATCGGTCTCATCCGATGCGGGTCTATGTCCAAGTCAGTCTTGACGGAGATGCGTCACGCGCTGGTGTCGACGTGTCGATGCCCGCCGCAATCGAGCGGATCTGCGCTCAGATTGAAGCAGCTGAAGCTCTGGAACTGGTTGGGCTGATGGGTGTTCCACCGCTGGGCTGGGATCCCGACGCGGCGTTCGCGGTGCTGGAATCGGAGCATCAGCGAGTGCTCGGCTTACATCCTGGTGCGCTGAGTTTGTCTACCGGCATGTCGGATGACCTGGAAAGCGCCATCCGACACGGTTCGACATGTGTGCGTGTCGGTTCCGCGCTATTGGGCATACGCCAGTTACCGTCACCTGACAAGTCACTGTAGTCACACCTTCATCACAGACACCAGATCTTCGGACCGTGAAAGGGTCACACGATGAGCACATTGCAAAAAGTCAAGGCCTACTTCGGGATGGCTCCAATGGAGGATTACGACGACGAGTATTACGACGATCGGCCTCCGGCGCGCAGCTATTCGCGGCCTCGTTTTGAGGAGGGATATGGCCGTTACGAAGGACGCGATTACGATGAGGCGCGGGCTGAGCCGCCGGACTATCCGCCGGTTAGTTATCGTGGTGGCTACGCCGATGAACCTCATTTTCGGTCTCGGGAATTCGAGCGAGCCGATTTAGCCAGGCCGCGTTTCGGGGCCTGGCTGCGCAGTGCCACTCGCGGTGCCTTAGCGATGGATCCCCGGCGAATGGCCATGCTCTTCGATGATGGGCACCCGTTGTCAAAGATCACCACATTGCGACCCAAGGATTACAGTGAGGCTCGCACCATTGGTGAGCGGTTCAGAGATGGCACCCCAGTGATTATGGACTTGGTGTCGATGGACAATGCGGACGCTAAGCGGTTGGTGGATTTTGCGGCAGGTCTAGCCTTTGGGCTGCGCGGTTCATTCGATAAGGTCGCTACCAAAGTTTTCCTGTTGTCGCCGGCTGATGTCGATGTTTCGCCGGAAGAACGGCGGCGGATCGCCGAAACCGGTTTTTACGCCTACCAGTAGCGGGCCCGCGGCGGCGTTGGACTGTGTGACGTTCCTCGCGTGCGGCGCTGGTGCAGGTGGGCAAGCCGTGGTGTGTCGGCTAGCTCGTGGATCGGTAGGCTAGCCGGTGTCGCACAGACGACATGACGTCTACTCGGTAAAGGTCGGTTTCGTTGTCGCTTTTCCAGGTCCTCGGGTTTGCCCTGTTCACCTTCTGGTTGTTGCTCATCGCTCGGGTGGTGGTGGAGTTTATCCGCTCGTTTAGCCGAGACTGGCGCCCGCGCGGTGTCACGGTGGTGATCCTGGAGATCATCATGTCGATCACTGATCCGCCGGTGAAGCTGCTTCGCCGGCTGATACCCCAACTCACCATCGGCGCGGTTCGCCTGGACCTGTCCATTATGGTGCTGCTTCTGATCGCCTTCATCGGCATGCAACTGGCATTCCAGGCGGGGGTCTAAGGGGTCGGCAGCGGCGTATTGCCAAGCGGCTTAGCGCTTTTTCAAATCCTTAGCGTGTTATTCTTTAGGCTGGTTTAGGTCTCAATATTTTAAATTCATTATAACTAATCAGTCTACGCGGCAACTGACGCTCCTCGTGTGACAGGATAGGCGCGAGTTGTAGTTCGGCTACCACTGCGTTCTACACTTTCTTAGATCATTTGACCGGCTAGGACTCGAGGTGACAAACAATGCCGCTTACACCAGCCGACGTCCACAATGTGGCGTTCAGTAAGCCGCCTATCGGCAAGCGTGGCTACAACGAAGATGAGGTCGACGCCTTCCTCGACCTGGTGGAAAACGAGCTTACTCGGCTCATTGAAGAGAATTCTGATCTGCGTCAGCGCATCAACGAGCTGGATCAGGAGCTAGTCGCTGCGCGTGGTGGCGCTCCGGCCCCGGTGGCTCCGCACTATGAGCCGGAGCCGGAGGTGGATGCTAGCGCAGCGGCAGCCGCAGTTGCGCCGGCGGCGGCACCGGCCGCGGCACCGGTGGTAGCCCCCGTCGTTTCTCCGGCAGTTTCTGAAGAGAGCAATGAGGAACTGGCGATCAAAGCCGCCAGGGTGCTCACCTTGGCGCAGGACACCGCTGACCGGCTTACCAGTAGCGCCAAAACCGAATCCGACAAGCTCCTTTCCGATGCACGCGCTAATGCGGATCAGATCCTTAGCGAAGCTCGGCACACCGCGGAGACCACGGTCGCTGATGCGCGGCAGCGTGCTGACGCCATGCTGACGGATGCGCAAACTCGGTCCGAAACCCAACTGCGCCAAGCTCAGGAGAAAGCCGATGCGTTGCAGGCCGACGCTGAGCGCAAGCATGCCGAAATCATGGGCACCATCAACCAGCAGCGCACGGTCCTGGAAGGCCGCCTTGAGCAACTGCGTACCTTCGAGCGCGAATACCGAACCCGACTCAAGACCTACCTCGAGTCTCAGCTCGAAGAACTCGGTCAGCGTGGATCGGCCGCCCCGGTTGATTCCAGCGCTGAGGCGGGGGCTGGATTCGATCAGTTCACACGGAGCGGTAAAGCCAAGTAGCGAGCGAACCAAAGAACGCCCGGTTCGACGTCTGAGCCATGCAGTTCTGGAGGATGACGGATGCTCGTTATTGCGTTGGTGTTAGCGCTGGTGGGTCTGGTCGCTTTGGTGTTCGCCGTTGTTACGAGCAACGAACTAGTTGCTTGGGTGTGTATTGGGGCCAGCGCGCTCGGCGTGGTGTTGCTGATTTCCGACGCGCTTCGGGAAAGACGGCGACCGATATCTGGCGGTGCTGCGCTGGACAGTGCAGGCAATCCTCCCGAGGATGCCGATGCTGTCGAGGCGGCTGAAGACGTTGCCGCGGTAGGAACTGACCCCGACGCTGGACCCACAGCAGCGGCCAGTGAGACGGCCACTGGTCATGACAACGCTGGTGCTTAGTCGTCGGGTCTCATTGCGGCAGTCTGCCGATGCCACGCCGGTGAACAGCGACAACGTTATTGTTGTGGCGGAGTCGGGGGAGGGCGTCACGGACGACAGCGGGACCCGCTAACCTTGTGTGCGGTTTGTCCGAGTGGCGGAATGGCAGACGCGCTAGCTTGAGGTGCTAGTGCCCTACTACTGGGCGTGGGGGTTCAAGTCCCCCCTCGGACACGGATGTCTTGAGTGTGCGCCTGGTGTCACGTTCGAGTTCGAACGTGACACCAGGCGCGCACTCGGGTCAGCGTCAAAGCCGGCAGCGGGAGGAAGGCAACTGTGACAGTTCCGATCACCTCTCCAGAGCATCTCAGCGATGACGTTGCTGAGGTGGTCAGCAGGTTGATTCGGTTCGACACCACAAATACCGGTGAACCCGGCACCACCAAAGGTGAGGCCGAGTGCGCGAGATGGATTGCCGAGCAGCTAGACCAGGTCGGCTACCAATCTGAGTACGTGGAATCCGGCGCACCTGGTCGCGGCAACGTGTTTGCCCGACTGGCAGGGGCCGATAGCTCCCGTGGTGCACTGCTCATTCACGGGCATCTTGACGTGGTGCCGGCTGAAGCGGACGAGTGGAGTGTGCACCCATTTTCCGGGGCGATTGAGAACGGGTATGTCTGGGGCCGTGGTGCGGTCGATATGAAGGACATGGTCGGCATGATGATCGTGTTGGCCCGTCAGTTTCGCCGGGCCGGCGTTGTCCCGCCACGCGATTTGGTGTTTGCATTCCTGGCTGATGAGGAGCACGGTGGCACCTACGGCTCGCAATGGCTGGTTGATCATCGGCCGGACTTATTTGACGGTGTTACCGAAGCAATCGGTGAAGTGGGTGGCTTTTCACTGACGGTGCCGCGCCGCGATGGCGGCGAGCGTCGCCTCTACCTGATTCAGACCGCGGAGAAGGGCCTGCATTGGATGCGGCTCACTGCCCGGGGTCGAGCAGGACATGGCTCGATGGTGCTCGACAATAATGCCGTCACGTCGATTGCTGAGGCGGTTGCCCGGTTGGGGCGCCACGAATTTCCTCTGGTGTGTACCGACACGGTCGTCCAGTTTTTGGCGGCGGTTAGTCAGGAGACCGGTCTGCATTTCGATATCGAATCGCCGGATTTGGACGGGGCGGTTGACAAGCTGGGCTCGATCGCCCGCATTGTGAAGGCCACGTTGCGCGACACTGCTAACCCCACCATGCTGAAGGCTGGTTATAAGGCCAATGTGATTCCAGCGACAGCAGAAGCGGTGCTGGATTGTCGTGTTCTGCCGGGTCGAAAAGCCGCGTTTGAGGCCGAAGTCGATGAGCTGCTCAGTCCCGACGTGACTCGGGAATGGATCCGGGACCTGCCGTCCTATGAAACTAGTTTTGATGGGGATCTCGTTGATGCGATGAACGCCGCATTGCAAGCCGTAGACCCTGACGCCCGGACCGTGCCGTATATGCTTTCTGGGGGAACTGACGCAAAAGCGTTTGCGCGCTTGGGTATTCGCTGTTTTGGCTTTAGTCCACTGCGGCTCCCTCCGGACCTGGACTTTGCTGCGCTATTTCACGGGGTCGACGAACGGGTGCCGATCGAGGCGCTGAATTTCGGTACCCAGGTATTGGCGCACTTTTTGACACACTGCTAGATCGGCTAGTCGAAGGATTGATGATGAACGCGTTGCCTGATCCCTACGCCAGCCTGCCTAAGCTGCCGTCTTTTCGCTTGACCTCGGAATCGATTGTGGATGGGCAGCCGCTGGGCGCTGCACAAGTTAGTGGAATCATGGGGGCCGGCGGTCAGGATGCTAGCCCGCAGCTGAGCTGGTCGGGGTTTCCTCAAGAAACCCGTAGTTTCGCGGTCACGGTTTATGACCCCGATGCGCCCACGCTGTCTGGATTTTGGCACTGGGCGGTGGCGAACCTGCCGGTGAGCGTCACTGAGCTGGCGGAGGGGGCCGGCGATGGTGGTCCTTTGCCGGGCGACGCGCTGGCGTTAGTTAATGACGCGGGTATGCGCCGTTATGTCGGTGCCGCGCCGCCGGCTGGCCACGGTCCGCACCGGTATTACGTTGCGGTGCATGCTGTCCGAGTGGAAAAACTTGATCTCAGCGAGGACGCTAGCCCAGCTTTCCTCGGATTCAATCTGTTCCAACAAGCGATCGCGCGTGCGGTGATTTACGGCACCTATGAGCAGCGATAAGCAGTCCGATCGGGCCATCCGGTAACGCTATGTCAGCGAAACATCTTGTGCTGAAGGCGATCTGACGGGATCTGTGAAGCCGAAGTTCATCGCGAGCCCGTTGAACATGACGCTTAGCCTGTTGAGACCTTGTGTACGGTTTCGGTGGGCACGCCCAGTGCGCATACCGCTTTTGCGGCCACCGAAGTCTGACTGTCATCCCGGAGAAACGAGTTTGGCTCAGACTCGGCCGATACTGCCGTGTCTTGGGTGAATACGTTCTCCTCAGCTCCGGGTTTTCTGTTTGCACGCACCGGTCCCGATGTTGTGCACCCCACGGGTCGTATCGGGACGGCTGTTTGGCGGATGCCCGCCGGAGCCCAGAGCGGATCGCGCCGATCCACACCATCACGGGTCGCGACGGTCGCTTTGAAAGCGGCCGGAGATATCTCACCGGCATCCGCCCGCATGGAATGGGCCGCAAAACCAGGAATAATGTGCCTCGATATTTCCGGCACTGCAGTGCGCCCAGTCGCCGGGGCGGATACGCCTAAACCATTCGAAATATCAGCCGCATCACTAGCAGCTTGTTGATATATTTCTCGCTGCTTTTTAATTTCGTCAACGGTCGATTTTCCTTCGTTGATCATTAAGAGAATGCATACGATCGCTGCGGCCGTTGACATAATAGTCACCACTGCTACCAAAGGGGGCAGCCAATTAACTGGAGCTAGCGGCGATGGTAGGGGTGCTTTCTCGACTTCCGTTGCCGCTGAATCGCTTACTGTGATTGCATTGTCAACTTCCGTAATGCATCCACCGCAATAACCGTTGCCCAGCCTACTGTTAAAAAATGCTTGCCGTTCTTGTTCTGCTTTCTTGGCGGCGGCTTTCTCCCTGCCTGCCTGTATCGCTTTTTCCTCTTCTGAATTCCCGCATTGATGTCCTGCACCGAAGGTGAGCAACCCGCAACGCCACATGTAAAACGAGATGGCCAACATGAAACCGACCACCCCCGCCAAGAGTCCAGCGATCTCATTACGCAGTTCCTGGACGCGTCTGGCTTGGTGGGCCACAATTTCCGTAATTTTCCTATCCGCGTCCTGCATGCTTTTCGCAAGACCAAATAAGGTCTCGTTTTTTGCGTTGTAGGCTTCGGCCCCCGTGCCAGTCCAGTGCGTCGCCTTTGCGTCGAACAAAGTTTCATAGACGTCGCCAAATTTTTTTTGCCCCTGATCAAAATCGGACCCTTCGTCGGGCGCCCCAAATCCGCTCATATATTCGAGTGCGGTAAATAGGATGAGCAACCAATACGTAATGCCAAAACATCTTTGAATCCAAACCTTGCTAAGAACCCATGCTTCGGTCGGATTAACGGGAGCCAGGTCTTCTAAGGCATGCTCTGCTTCGAAACACAATACTATTGCGGTGATTTCCAGGATGGCATGAGTTATGTCTAGCCATCCGTCTTCGGGTGGTTCATTGGCAGAGTCCACGTTAACTGCGCCTCTGATGATTTCAGACAATTCGGTGAGCATTTCAAGCACGAAAGCCCAAAACTCTCCCCGGTTATCCCAATGTGACATGCGTTGCAAATAAGCCATACTCATGATTTATCTCCTACGAAAATCCCCCACGGGCCGCGCAGATTGCACGCCGACGAAAAAGCGTCGCCGGCGCCGTCAGTCGATGCCCACCCCTACATATTATTGAAAACCATTCTCATTAAACTTGGGCAACGGTACGACGACTCGCTGGGGTTTGTCAAAATGATTTTCAATAAGACGTGAGTCGCCGTCCCTGTCGTTGGCCGCGGTCTCACCGCCCCGGTGGGTGACGCCTACCGCCCGGTAGCCTTCTGGCTGTAGGAAAGCGGATTTCGTTCTCCGTCAACAGCTTTACGTAGCGGCTGGCCGGCTAGACGCATGGACGCATTGATGCCAGTCGGCGATGAGCGAACCGCGGCATCCGCGAGTTGGCGAATAAGCTCTTCACCAGCTTGCCGTTGAGTGACTGTGGTGCGGTAGCAGCGTTACTGCTCAGTCGGTGCTCGATCATGATTGCGGGACGCTGATCCAACGGCCTCGCTCAACGAAGCGTAGCCGTGTTCATGCAATCTTCGGGCGATGCCGTCATGAATATGCTTGGCCCACAAGCCTCCTCCGTAGACGAAGCCGGTATAACCCTGCAGCAGCGAGGCTCCCGCGGTGATACGCGCCCAGGCGTCGTCGGCGGTCTCGATGCCGCCAACGCTGATGATTACCAAGCGATCTCCGACGCGGTCGTAGAGTCGACGCAGCACCTCGGTAGCGCGGCGTGCCACCGGCGCTCCAGAGATGCCACCGGGCCCGAGGCGTTCGACGTCTGGGC
>JAIENC010000035.1 GCA_019751635.1 Mycobacteriaceae bacterium | reverse complement strand
GGCTGCTGAGCCGGACGCCCAGCAATAACGGGTCAAGTCTTAGCCGACACCGGGTGGTTAACCCATCGGGTCGAGGCTAGGTTGCCCGGAGTCGGGGATCAGCGTTGCGTTGAGTTCAGGCTGAAACGGCGGGGCTAATTCAGCCCACCGCGTGCAGCTCCATCGCCCATCGGTGATCGGAGTCAGCACCACCGCTTGGGCATTGCCAAGATGGTGGTTCAGCGCGAAGCCGCCGTCCACCCCGGCCACTACGCCGGCAACCAGCCGTATCGCTGCACCGTGGCTGACCACGACGATGTCGCTGTTCCAGCCGTCGTCGTCAAGGTAACGCAGGCGTAGCTCGGTGAGCACCGGCACATAGCGGTCCAGTACTTCCTGGGCGTTCTCACCGCCAGGCATCCGCACGTTCGGTTCGCCTTGATGCCATCGCCGGTACACCGCATTGAATTCGGCGATCGCCTCGTCGTCATCACGGTTTTCCAGTTTTCCAGCCTGGACTTCGTGGATCCCGTCCACAGCGCAGACGTCGACGCCAAGTTCGGCCGCGATTACGGCAGCGGTTTCGGCTGCCCTGGTGGCTACCGAATGCGCCAGCAGCCCCGGTCTGCGCAGCGCACGTTGGGCATAGGCCCGGGCCTGATCACGACCGAGCTGGGTAAGACCGGCACCGGGCGGTGCGGTGTCCAGGCGGCACTCGAGGTTGCCGTAGGACTGACCGTGTCGCAGCAGCACCAGGCGACCGGTCATCGCCATGCCTGGTTAATCAGCTCCGGCTTGCCGGCCCGGATCGCGGCCAACCAGCGGGAAGCCTCGTCTGGTCGAGGCGGCTGGGCGCCGGTGGGTTCTCCGGTCGGCCAGGAGCCAAGGTATCGCAGACGGTTGCAACGGCGATGCAGCGCTGTGAGCGCCTCGGCTATCGGCAGGTCATCGAGGTGGCCCACGCAGTCCACAAAGAACAGGTAAGTACCCAGTTCGATACGAGTTGGGCGGGATTCGATTCGGGTCAGGTCAATGCCGCGAACACCGAACTCTGTCAAGGCCGACACCAGCGCACCTGGCGTGTTGTCAATGTGCAAGACGATCGAGGTCCGGTCCGCCCCGGTGCGACTCGGTGGTGGAGCCGGCCGGCCGACAAGAACAAAGCGGGTGCGTGCCTTGGATTCGTCGACAACGCCTTCGGCTAGGGTGGCCAACCCGTATCGGGACGCGGCCAGCGGTGAGCACACCGCAGCGTCGACCTGACCTTCCGCGACTTGCCGTGCCGAGTCTGAGTTTGAACTTGCCGGGCGCAGCTCAACGTCAGGAAGGTGTGCGGCGAGCCATCGACGCACCTGGGCGGCGGCCACCGGAAACGCCGCTACGGTACGCAGATCAGCAGCGCGGGCACCGGGCTTGGTGGCAATGCTGAACGCTACGTCCAGGGTTACTTCAGCAAACACTTGCAGTGGCGAACCGCTGGCCAAGCTATCCAGGGTAGGAACCACTGATCCGTCAATGGAATTTTCGATTGGGACGCACGCATACTCGGCAGTTCCGCCTCGGACAGCGTCCAGCGCGGCAGGTGTGCTGTCGTGGGGTAGCGGCCGCAGGTCAGCTGGATCTCCCCCGGGGACCAACCCCCTGGCCGTCATCTTCAGCAGCGCAACCTCGGTGAACGTGCCGGCGGGGCCGAGGTAAGCGATGCGGGCCATGCCCATAACCCTAATGCGCTGGGCGGCTTGCACCACCCCCCTTCTGTAGTTAGCCTAGCCTTACCTAATTAATGGCGCCTTGAAGGAGTTCCGCGATGCCACATCCCGTCAACTGTGCGCCAACGACCGCCGAGCGCATCCGGAGTATCTGCGCAAGACCCGGCGGCGCTCTCCTGGCCGCCCAAGGCGCGGAGCCCATCAGCACACCCGTGCACCATCTGCTCAATGATGGATCTTTGGCGGTGCTGATTCCGGTCCACCGCGGGGAGACCCGCAGGCTGGACGGCACCCAAGCGATGGTGGAGTTAACCGATAATGCGCCGCTGCGATTGCGTGCGCCGGTGCGTTCGCTGGTATGGATTGGCGGGCGGCTGCGGGACGTGCCATTACCGCTGGCACCGGCGCTGCTCGACCTCATGGCAACCGAGCACCCCAACCCCGCGTTACTCCACTGCGAAACACCGCAATCCGGGCCCAGCAGCACCTCGAGAGCGCAGGACACCCGCTACCGGCTGCTCCGGCTGAGCATCACCTCGGCGGTGATAGCCGACGCCACCGGCGCTGAATCCGTCGACGCCGCGGCCCTGGTGGCGGCGCAGCCTGATCCCTTCGCCACGCTCGAATCCTCCTGGTTACAGCACCTGGATAGCGCACACGGCGCTATCGTCGCACGATTAGCAACCAAGCTGCCGGTAGCGTTGCGGCGCGGCCGAGTCCGGCTACTCGGGCTTGACCGCTACGGTATGCAGTTTCGCATCGAGTCCGACAGCGGTGACCGTGACGCGCGGTTAGCTTTTCCTCGACCAGTCAATGATGTGGCCGGGCTAAGCCAGGCCATCCGGGCGCTGATCGGCTGCCCGTTTGCTAACGGGATGCGCGCCCGGCGCAGCTGACCGCGGAGTTGCCATACGTTAGTGCAGTGCCAAAGCCCCGTCGCAAGCGCCGCTGGAGTCGAGTGTTAGCGGTATTCCTGCTTGTCGTTTTAGCATCTGCCCCCATTGCCTTGATCGGTGGGGTGACGTGGCTCGATACGGCGTTACACCGCGGGATTATCGTCAGCGATTACCCTGAGCGGCCCAGCTCAGGGCGGGGGTCAACGTGGCTGTTCATTGGTTCGGACAGTCGCCAAGAACTCACTACCGAGCAGCAGGAAACGCTGAGCACCGGGGGCGATACGGGCCAGGGGCGGGCCGACACGATTGTGCTGGTGCATGTGCCGCGGTGGGGTTCCCGCACCCCGGCAACTATGGTGTCACTGCCGCGCGACTCCCAAGTGCCCATTCCGGGGCAGAGCCGGATGAAAATCAATGCCGCGTTTGCGCTGGGTGGGGCGCCGCTTTTGGCGCAGACCGTGGAGCAGGCCACCGGACTGCGCGTTGATCATGTGATTGAGATGGGATTCAGCGGATTCGCCGCGCTGGTTGACGCGTTGGGCGGGATTACCGCCTGCCCGACCACGCCGGTTGACGATCCGTTGGCCGGCATCAATCTGCCGGCTGGCTGCCAGACCTTGGACGGCCAGCATGCGCTGGGTTATGTCCGAACCCGCGCAACACCCCGCGCTGATCTTGACCGGATGGTCAACCAACGGCTCGTGATGTCGGCGCTGCTGCATCGTGGCGCTACCCCGACGACATGGCTCAATCCGTGGCGTTGGTATGCGGTGCCACGTGCGGTTGTCGACGCTGTGACGGTTGACCGCGGGGTGCACGTCTGGGAGCTGGCTAGACTCGCCTGGGCCCTGAACCAATCCCCCACCGCAACAACCGTTCCGATTGGCGCGCTCACCGACAGTGACGCCGGCTCGGTGGTGATCTGGAATCAGGATGCGGCCCGTCAGCTGTTTGCCGCGCTAGCCGACGACGTGCCGGTGCCGGCCGCGGCACTGGATGGGACGACGTAGCGATCGGTGTCAGCCGATTCGTCGGTGAGCCCCGGTGGCGGCCGCTGGCCTTGCCGGTCTGGCCCACTATCGGGCTGGGCGACTCCGCTGGGAAGATTTGCGGCACGCCCAGGCTGTCCGGCCGCCCGGGCCGGGTTGGATACGGCCACCCCCTGCGTTGGCCGGGTCAACCGATCGGCCGACGCCGATACCCCAAGAGGACCGCCCTCGGCGCGCGGACGCCCCCCATCACCCTGACTGTTCGACGGCGCCACGGTCGGCGTTTCGGAGTGGGGAGCTGGCACGAACGGGACCGCGGCAGGGCCCCGAAAAGGCACGGGAGCGGAGGTACCAGCATGGCCCGCACGCAACGGTGTGACCACCGGCCTGCCAGCCGCTTGATAGTTCTCGGTTATCTGCCGGGCCGCTTTGGTGACGGCGCTGTAGTCAATGTTGTTTGCTTGATCGGCGTGGCTCTGCGATGTGACGGCACAGTTAATCAGCAGCCCTACGGCAGCAATGAGCGCAGCGATGCAAACTACTCCGGCAACGATCCACGCGACTTCGACTTGCCCGCTCCACTCCAGGTAACAGACCACGCCATAAGTGACCAGAAGCAGGCCTTGTTCTACTCCTATGCCGAGTTGGGTCTGGGCAACGCAGTCAGCTTGACTGCTCACCTTGCCGGACATATCGCTATCCAGATCGGTCATCTGCTGGGTTAATTCCTGTAGCGTGGCATTCGCAGCGCAATACCCAACCGCCGCACCACCGGTCCAGTTTTGCGGAACGGCCTCAGCGAGCAGCGAATGCATTGCGGCGCAATCTTGCGACCCGCTTAGTAGGGAATCTCCGCGCTCCGGATCACTCAATGCGGATAATCCAAATGGCGCCGAGAATCCGGCTAATTGCTGCAAAAAAATCGTAATGATTATGGCACCGAAAACCACCTGATCAGGTCTAAGCCAAGGCTTTTTCGCTTTTTCCTCATTGACGACTTCGGAAAAACTGTCCTGCCCAAGGCGGTATGGACCTAAGGAATCTTCTCCAGCGGAAACCTCTTC
Organism: Mycobacteriaceae bacterium; assembly: GCA_019751635.1. GTDB lineage: Bacteria > Actinomycetota > Actinomycetes > Mycobacteriales > Mycobacteriaceae > Mycobacterium. Next base: position 4,261 of record JAIENC010000035.1, on the reverse strand, counting down.
CGTCGGATCGCCTTGCCGCACACCGGTAAGAATGCAGTTAATTTGTTCATGACTTAACCCAATCACGTCGTAACCGAAACTCGACACTTCGACCCCCCTCGGCGTCAACGTCGGCCCGAATTCGGCCAGGAAATTCGCGCACCGCCGGACCGAACGAGACTGCGGCGGTCGCATTACCAGCAATGCCTTGATCTATTCTACCGAATTATTTCCATGCCAGCAACCGGCGCGCGCATTAGTCAATGATCAAACTGGATAATTTCATTATCACCCCCGCTCAATAAAATTTAGTTGGCGATGTTAGTCATTATTTTTAGGTAAACCTGCCCTAGGTAAATCCGCGGCCGCCCGCCAACGACTAGTCGCCGCAGATAAGGGCACCCTTTCCTTTGTTGCCGCCCGCCTTCAAGCTGCAGTAATGTAGCGCTTATGACTGACTATGATGGCCCACATACGAAATTTCACGCGCTACTTCAAGAACAAATATACAGCGAATTCACTAGCGCTCAGCAATATATAGCGATAGCTGTTTATTTCGATCATTGCGACCTGCCGCAGCTGGGGCAGCACTTTTACCGGCAGGCCGTCGAAGAGCGCAATCACGCGATGCGGCTCGTGCAATATTTACTTGATCGCGGCGCCCAGGTGGAGATCCCCGGCGTAGATGCCGTACGTAATCATTTCGACAAACCCAGCGACGCGTTGACGCTCGCCTTGCAACAAGAACACACCGTCACCGAGCAGGTCACCAGGTTGGCCAGTGTGGCCCGCGATGAAGGCGACTACCTGGGGGAACAGTTTATGCAGTGGTTCCTCAAAGAGCAGGTCGAAGAGGTCGCCACGATGAGCACCTTGGTGCGGATCGCTCACCGAGCCGGGGACAACCTGTTTGACCTGGAAAATTTCGTTGCCCGCGAAATGGCTCCCGGGGCTCCAGAAACCGGCGCCCCGCCCGCTGCTGGCGGCGCCCTTTAGGCCGAATCAGTGCGGCCGTGCTGCAGCCAGGCTTTGGCCCGAGCGGGGTGATCGGTAGCGATCCAGGCCACCCCGAGATCTCGACAGAATTCGATGTCCTCGAATTGGTCGACGTTCCAGCAGTACAGCGCCCGGCCTTGGGCGCCGGCACGGTCCACGAGCTGCGGATATTCGCGCAGCGCGGCGAGTGATGGCCCTACCGCGGTGGCTCCCACCGCGGTAGGCGCACCGCTGGCCAGGTATCGGGCTGCCCGGCTGAGCAACACCGTCGGCAGCAGCGGGGCAACCCGTCTGATTCGCCAGACCGCAGCCGCGGAGAATGACATCACCACCGCCCGGGACCGATCAGCCGAGGCCGGCGTGGCGATGCCGAAGCGATGCAGCAGCTCCAGCACCTTGTTCTCCACCAGTGCGCCGTAGCGCACGGGATGCTTTGTTTCAATAAAGATCTTCACCGGCCGGTGCCAATCCAATACGAGTGCCACCAAGGCTTCCAAGGTCAGCAAACCCGTATCACCATGGGTGCCATCCGCGCGCCAGCTGGCGTGCCATGCACCATAATCCAGCTCCCGCAGCTGGGCCAGGGTCATCGCACTCACCACTCCGGCGCCGGTTGAGGTCCGTTCCAACCGGCGATCGTGCACGCAGACCAGGTGCCCATCACGGGTGAGTCGCACATCGCATTCCACGCCGTCGGCACCTTCGGTAAGGGCCAGTTCGTAGGCGGCCAGGGTGTGTTCTGGGCGGGCCGCGGAGGCGCCGCGGTGGGCTACCACAAACGGATGCCCCGCAAGCACCTCGTCCGCCCAGGTCATCACACTATGCTGCCGGGTCCTGGCCCACTATCTCAACTCCAGCCGCGGAACCGGATAACGAAACTCCGTCATCGTCGACGACAACCCACCGATGAGCGGGGCGTTCCACGGGTTTGCGCTCAAAGCCTTCGAAGACTGAAGTAAGCGCCGCCATAGCCGCCGCGGCCAGGAGATAGCCCACTGTCGTTGCCACTGTGTTATTCGCAATGCCTTGCGCGTCACTCACCCGGCTGGTCGCGATGGCGAATATCGATACTGCGGTACTCAGGATCCACCCGGTCCACCACACCCAAATCGCCTTGCGCAACCGGCCATAGTGGTCCTCGACGACAGCTAGTTCCACGACGTACACCGGCGCCCAGAACAGATTTGCTAGCGGTGCAAGGCAACCAGCCCACAAGGCCCAGCGGGAACGCGGCTCAGGTTGACCGCGATGCGTGAAGGCGGCGGCTCGTCGCGCAATCAGCCACCGGGCGAGCAGGACAAAGCATGCGCTCACCATAATCAGTGCAGCCACAGTAGCCGCCACCCCAAGCCAGATCGAAGCCGCCGCCATTATCGGGTTCAGCAGCGTGTTGCGGTTGATCAGCAGCAGCACGTACCTGGCGAAATACACCACCGCCGCAGCACCAAGCACCACCACAGTGATCAATAACGTGGCGCGTATCGCCGCAGCAGACGGCCCCTTCCGGGGCGCCGGCTGCGGTGACGCAGCAGATTGCTCGATCCGATCCGCCAAACCCCAACGGGGAATCACCGCATAACGCGGAGTCGGGCCCAGCGGTCTCCGCCGCCGCCATGCCCGCGGTGGGGCACCTGGCCGCATCGCTATCCACCGGTAGCCCGGCGGCAGCCGGGGTGGTGGCGGGAGCGGGCGGGCGCCGAGCTGCACACCGGTGGCCACGGGTGCCATCAGCTGGCCGCGACACCGCGGACACCACTCACGTTGGCGTTCGTGCACATTCCACTGCGTGCCGCATTGGGAGCAGACCTGGATCATCGGCAGTCCGGGGTTGCCACACCCGCGTTGCGGGCCGCTTGCCCATTCCCGGTCAAGAACATGGCAGCAGTTTATGCCCAAGAGCCGCCAATATCCGTCGCACCTGGCCCTGGCGAGCCTACTACCAGGTATTTCCCAGCCCCGCGGGTCGTGGGCTCTACCATTGCCAGGTGCCTATGAGCTTCGGTCCGCGTCCTCGGGTCGTCGATGCTGAGGGCGTGCCGATGTCAGCATTGGTTGCCGAAGTAGCGCAGCCGCGGGCCGTGATCGTCGCCTTGCCTGGCGAGGGTGCGACGGCGGCATATTTCGACTGCCCCAGTTACCCGTCGCTCTCTCTGCTGCGACTCGGTGCGACGGTCGGGTTCACTGTGATAGCGCTCGACCGCCCAGGTTATGGCAGTTCAGCGCCGTACCCTCACGCCCACGCGTGTCCTGAGCAGCGGGTCCGGCTTGGCTACGCCGCGGTGGACCGCATTCTCGGTGAGCGCCCGCAGGGTGCCGGCATATTCCTGATGGCGCACTCACACGGCTGCGAGCTGGCCTTACGGATGGCCGCGCACCACCGCGGAGCCAACTTGATCGGCATGGAGTTGGCGGGTGGTGGCATGCACTATCAACCGGACCTAGCGATCGAGAAGATCGGGCCGACGGCACATCTGTATCCGCCCGAAGCCCAGCCCGAGATCAGCCACGCCGCCTACGAGCAGGAGATAGCCAGCGACTGGTCTCGTCGTGAATTTCCCGCCTTGGCCGCACAGGTTCGTATTCCCGTCCAGTTCAGCGTCGCCGAGTTCGAAAACGTGTGGCAGTGCGATCCGTTAGCCCTGGCCAAGATTACCGCGGCGTTTAGCGCATCTCCGCACATCACCACCAACTACCAACCGGGGGCCGGGCACAATCTGAGCCTCAGCTACACCGCTGCGGCCTATCATCTCAAGGTTTTGTCGTTCGTCGAACAGTGTGTGGTGGCGCGAGAAATCCCGGCGCCACTACTGACCTAACCGCCGCTAGTGCCTCCGGCAAGCGGTCACTCCAGCTCGCGAGCAACCGCCTTGACTACCTCGGAGACTCGCCGCGCCGCCTTGCGATCGGGGTAACGCCCCTTGCGCAGCTCAGGCTGCACCGTGGTTTCCAACAAAGTGATCATGTCTTCAACCATGCCGTGCAGCTCGTCCGGACTGTGTTTGTGCTCGGTAGTCACCGATTCCCGACGTGTTCGCACCAAGCTTGGCGGCGGTTCGATCACTTTGAGACTTAACGCCTGCGGACCCCGCCGACCGGAAACGACCCCAAACTCCACCCGTTGGCCAGCTTTGAGGCCTTCTACACCTGCGGGTAGCGCTGAGGAGCGAACGTAAACGTCCTCGCCGTCATCTTGCGACACGAAGCCGAATCCTTTGTCGGCGTCGTACCACTTCACCTTGCCGGTCGGCACCAGTCTCACCTGCTTGTCTGACGAATCACCGGGACG
>JAIENC010000083.1 GCA_019751635.1 Mycobacteriaceae bacterium | reverse complement strand
CGCCGCGGTCCGGGCTGGGACGGACGTATCCTGAGCAGGTGATTTTCGCCAAGGGCCATGGAACCCAGAATGACTTTGTTCTGCTGCCTGACCTGAACGCCGAAATAGCGCTGTCCGCTGCACGGGTAGCTGCATTGTGCGATCGACGTCGCGGGCTGGGTGCAGATGGTGTGCTGCGGGTTACCACAGCGGGCGCTGCCTTGCAGGCGGGAGTGTTGGACCGGCTACCGGACGGTGTCGGTGCGGCTGACTGGTATCTGGACTACCGCAACGCCGACGGATCAACCGCACTGATGTGCGGCAACGGGGTCCGAGTGTTCGCCCACTACGTGCGTGCTTGCGGTTTCGAGGCGCGTGATGAATTTGTCATCGGATCTTTGGCTGGCCCGAAACTTGTTACCGTGCATCACTGCGATCAAAGTCAGGCCGACATTACTGTCGACATGGGTAAGGCCAGTAGGTTGGGGCCAGCCGAAGCCGTCGTGGGGGGGAGGCGATTTGTTGGTGTGGCTGTCGATGTCGGCAATCCACATCTTGCCTGCCTTGATCCCCAACTGACCGTTGACGCTTTAGCCGCCTTGAATGTCGCCGCGCCGGTAAGTTTCGACCAGAATCGGTTTCCCGACGGGGTCAACATCGAAGTCCTCACGGCGCCCGTAGCCGGTGTGGTGCATATGCGAGTCCATGAGCGTGGGGTAGGAGAGACGCGCTCGTGCGGCACTGGGACAGTCGCCGCTGCGGTCGCTGCGTTAACTGACGCTGATACCGGGACGTTTACGGTGCGGGTGCCAGGTGGTGATGTCACCGTCACTATCACCACTGCCACCAGTTATCTGCGGGGGCCATCGGTGCTGGTAGCTAGCGGCGAAATCGCTGATCAATGGTGGTCTATTCAGGATGCGTCGCAAGCGGGAGCGGGCAGATGAACAACAACTACGACGACCCCGCTGGCGGCGATGCTGATGCCATCCCCAGCGTGGGTGCACTAGCTCTTGAGGACCGATCGGCGCTACGTCGGGTTGTGGGTCTCTCCACCGAACTTGCTGACGTCTCTGAAGTCGAGTATCGGCAGCTGCGTCTGGAGCGGGTGGTCCTAGTTGGTGTCTGGACGGAAGGCAGCACCGCCGATGCGTGGGCCAGCATGGCCGAACTAGCCGCATTAGCAGAAACCGCCGGCTCGCAGGTGTTGGAGGGGTTAATTCAGCGTCGGGATAAGCCGGATCCGTCCACTTATATCGGCTCGGGCAAGGTCCATGAACTGCGTGCCGCGGTATTGGCGACGGATGCCGACACCGTGATCTGTGATGGTGAGTTGTCCCCGGCTCAGTTGACGGCCCTGGAAAAAGCGGTGAAAGTCAAAGTGGTTGATCGCACCGCGCTGATCCTCGACATCTTTGCCCAACATGCCTCCAGCCGAGAAGGCAAAGCACAGGTCGCGCTAGCGCAGATGGAGTACATGCTGCCTCGGCTGCGCGGTTGGGGTGAGTCGATGTCGCGGCAGGCGGGCGGCCGCGCTGGCGGCAGCACGGGTGGGGTGGGCCTGCGTGGGCCTGGCGAAACCAAAATCGAGACCGATCGGCGCCGGATTCGTGAGCGCATGGCCAAGCTGCGCCGTGACATCAAGGCGATGAAGCAGGCCCGCGACACTCAGCGCAGTCGTCGGCTGGGCAGCGAGTTGTTTTCGATCGTTATCGTTGGCTACACCAATGCGGGCAAGTCCAGCCTGCTCAACGCCTTGACTGGGGCCGGAGCGCTGGTACAGGACGCATTGTTTGCGACCCTGGAGCCCACCACCCGCCGCGGTCAGTTCGATGGTGGTCGGCCTTTCGTGCTGACCGACACCGTTGGCTTTGTTCGGCATCTGCCCACGCAGTTGGTTGAGGCGTTTCGTTCCACGTTGGAAGAGGTTGTCGATGCTGACCTGTTGATACATGTGGTCGACGGTGCGGGGGCCAATCCGCTGGCCCAGATCAACGTCGTGCACCGGGTGATCTCTGAGGTGGCTGCCGATTACCGTCGGGATGCACCGCCAGAATTGCTGGTCGTCAACAAGGTCGATCTCGCCGGGGACTGGGAGTTGGCTCAGCTCCGTAGTGCGTTGCCGGGCGCGGTGTTCGTCTCCACCTCCACCGGGGAAGGGGTTGACGTCTTACGTCGACGGATGGCTGAACTGGCTGAGCTACGTCAAGGCACCGGTACTTCTATTGATGTCGTGATCCCCTACGACCGCGGTGACGTGGTGGCGCGGCTGCATGCTGAGGGCGATGTGCAGCAGGCTGAACATAGTGCACAGGGCACCAGGATTAAGGCCCGGGTGCCCGCGGTGTTGGCCGCTAGCCTGCGGAAATTCGCCGCCGTCGAGTGAAGCGCGGCCACTTCGTCAACGTTGGAAAACGTTAGCCAACCAACCATCTGGTTGAGCTATATTTGGCGGCAGATTCTATTCGTCGGAGGTCCCCTTTATGAGCAGTGCTGTCAAGTACCAGCGCACGCTTTTCGAGCCGGAACATGACTTATTTCGCGAGTCGTTTCGGGCTTTTCTTGACCGCCATGTAGCGCCGTATCACGACGAATGGGAGAAAGCGAAGATCGTTGATCGCGATGTCTGGGTGGCGGCTGGCAAGCAGGGCTTCCTGGGCATGGCGGTTCCTGAGGAGTACGGCGGTGGCGGCAACCCAGACTTTCGTTACAACACGATTGTCACTGAGGAGTTAGCCGCCGGACGCTACAGCGGAGTGGGGTTTCACCTACAAAACGATGTAGTAGCACCCTATTTGTTGAGGCTGGCCACCGACGAGCAGAAGCGGCGGTGGTTGCCCAAGTTTTGTACCGGCGAAATGGTTACCGCTATCGCAATGACCGAGCCGGGCGCAGGTAGTGACTTGCAAGGCATCAAGACACGCGCCATCAAACGGGGGGATCATTATCTGCTGAACGGGTCAAAGACCTTCATCACCAACGGTATTCATTCAGATTTGGTTATCGTGGTAGCGCAAACCGATCCGTATAAACGGTCGCAGGGTTTTTCGCTACTCGTCGTTGAGCGCGGTATGAAGGGCTTTGAACGCGGCCGCCATTTAGACAAAGTGGGAATGGACGCCCAGGACACCGCGGAGTTGTCGTTTACTGACGTCGAAGTTCCGGTGGAAAATCTGCTCGGTGCCGAGGGTATGGGTTTTGCCTATCTCATGCAGAATCTGCCGCAAGAACGACTTTCGATCGCCGTCGCGGCCGCCGGGATGATGGAGGCGGTGCTCGACTACACAGTGCAATACGCTAAGGAGCGCAAGGCTTTTGGTCGACCGATTGGCAGTTTCCAAAACAGCCGATTCATGTTGGCTGAGCTAGCCACCGAGGCCACTGTCGTGCGCATGATGGTCGATGAGTTCATCCGACTGCACCTCGAAGACAAGTTGACCGCCGAGCAAGCTGCGATGGCTAAGTGGTATTCCACCGAAAAGCAGGTGCATCTGGTTGACCGCTGCTTGCAGCTGTATGGGGGGTACGGCTATATGCGCGAATACCCGATTGCGCGTGCTTTTCTTGACGCCCGCGTGCAGACGATCTATGCCGGTACCACTGAAATTATGAAAGAGATCATCGGCCGCAGCCTCGGCGTTTAACTCAGCGGTGATAAGCCGCTGGAGAGCTGGTGGATTCACCCCTACGTTAAGCAGCTAGGCATCATTTTGGCATCAACTGGGTATCTGTTTTCCCAATTTTTTGCAATTTGACTTCGTCCTTTTCGTGAGTTCGAGCAAAGTTACCCGAGCCGGGTGACGGTACCAGTTTTAGTTGGTAGGTCTCAGGCTGCGGTGGGACGGAATAAGCCGGCAGGTCATCGTGACCTAGAGGTGGGCATCAGGGTCGGTTGGGAGGCTTGGTGAACAGGCAGCGAGGTCGGTTGGGCGGAGTTGTCGGGCGCATGGTCTTCGGTTTGACGACGGTGACTGTGCCACTGGTGCTGTTAGCGCCTTCCTCGACGGCATCTCCGCAGACTGATGCCGATGACGCTATTACGGTCACGTGGCAGAAGGCCGGGGGGGATGGATCGGTTCTTGGGGCTAAGCAGGGTGATAGTTATGCGGTCGGCGAGGGGTTTGCGCAGAACTTTACCGGCGGCAAAATATTCTTTACCCCCGCGACGGGAGCCAGATTTGTCTACGGTCCGATTCTTGACAAATACCAATCGTTAGGCGGCCCGGTCGGCAGTGATCTCGGTTTTCCGACGATCAACGAGGTTCCAGGTTTGGCTGGCCCAGACAGCCGCGTCAGTATTTTCTCCGCGAGCGATAAGCCGGTGATTTTTTGGACGCCTGACCACGGTGCGTTCGTTGTTCGCGGTCCGATGAATGCGGCGTGGGACAAGCTCGGTAGTTCCGGAGGAGTCCTTGGGGTACCGGTTGCCGACGAAACCTATGACGGTGCGCTCGTCACGCAGAAATTCAGCGGTGGCCAGGTGTCCTGGGACAGGATGACCAACGCGTTCAACACGGTGCCCACTGAGCTAGCAGAGCAGTTGGTGGGTATGCAGGTCCCGTTTGATCCCGCGGCGGCTATCAATATGGCGTGGCGCTCGGCCGGTGGGTCCGCGGGCCCGTTAGGGGCTAAACAGGGCGGGCAGTATCGGATTGGCGATGACGGCATAGGGCAGGATTTCTCCGGCGGAAAGATCTATTTCAGCCCAGCAACCGGGGCCAATGCCGTCGAAAGTGACGTTCTGGCTAAATACGAATCGCTGGGTGGCCCGTTGGCCAGCGGCTTAGGATTTCCCACCGCTAACGAGGCTGATGGTGGTATCCCTAATAGCCGGATCAGCAGCTTTTCTGCTGACGACAAGCCGGTGATTTTCTGGACTCAAGACCACGGAGCTTTTGTCGTTCGCGGAGTACTGCTATCCGCCTGGGACAAACTCCGCGGCCCCACCGGTCAGCTCGGCGCCCCCGTGGGTGATCAGGCTGTGGACGGGGACGTGGTGACGCAGAAGTTTGCCGGCGGCAAGATTGCATGGAATCGAGTGACGAACTCGTTTATCACCGAACCGTCAAACCTGGCTCCGTTGTTGTCCGGTTCGCCGGTGCTGGGACAGGGCAAGCCGAGTGCAGTGATGAAGCCGGTCAGCAGCAAAGGATTTCCTTGGCTTTGGGGCTGGTCGCTGGTCATTGTCATAGTGATTCTGGTGCTTCTGCTGGGTGGGACGATCGCATTGGTAATCCGTCGGCGACGTCAACAGGGCGAAATGGGCCTTGAAACTGCCGACCCGGAGTTCGACCGAGCGTTGGGTGTTGGGTATAGGGCTATCGGTGACGACCAGTGGTCGGCTGATAATCAGCGTGATACCCCGGAGCCGGGCAGGGCTGATCCGGTTTTGGATTTGGACGCCCACCCGGATCGTCTCAGAGACGATGCGGACGCCGCGGACACGGCACCCACGCGCATCCCGGTGAACACGGCGGCGGGTCGAGGGCGACACGCGGCTCCGGAATTAGAGCCAGCAGACTGGATCATCGATACGGCAGCTGAGGGCGATGTGCCGCTCACTGAGCTAGGGCCTGGTCAGGTTGTCCGTCCGCTCATCCACCTTCCCCTGGCTGATCCTTATGAAGTGCCGCAGGGATACCCCGTCAAGGGCAACGTTGGTTTAGGTCTGTACTACACCCCGCTTAGTCCGCTGTACGGTGACACCTTTGCCGAGATCTGGTTTGCCAGCGAGCGGGCTGCGCAGGCCAACGGTTTTTCCAAGGCTGATTGATCGACAGCTGGGCTAGCTATTGAGTGAAGCGGTATAGCCAGGCCCCGCCGTTGCTAGAGCTTGCGCATCACCGCGACCACCTTGCCCAGCACGGCAGCGTCATTGCCGGGGATGGGATCGAACGTTGGATTATGCGGCATCAGCCATATCTGACCGTTAGTGCGCTTGAATGTCTTTACCGTGGCCTCGTCGTCGATCATGGCCGCCACGATGTCGCCATTGTCGGCCGTGTTTTGCTGACGAACAACCACCCAGTCGCCGTCGCAGATCGCGGCGTCGATCATGGAGTCCCCGACCACCTTGAGTAAGAAGAGTGCACCCTCACCGACCAATTCGCGAGGTAGCGGGAATACCTCTTGTACGGATTCTTCGGCCAGTATTGGTATGCCTGCCGCGATACGCCCAAGGACAGGAACGAAAGTGGGCTCCGGCAAGCTGTCCGAGCCGGAAACCTCGGTGGCCGGTGGCGTTTTTGCGGTGTCGTCTGTTCCGCGGACATCGACAGCGCGCGGCCGATTCGGGTCGCGGCGTAGGTAGCCCTTGCGCTCCAGGGTGCGAAGCTGATGCGCTACTGATGAGGTCGATGTCAGGCCGACGGCATCTCCGATTTCTCGGATGCTTGGTGGGTACCCACGGCTGGTTACCGAAGCGCGAATAACCTCCAGGATGGTGCGCTGACGGGGAGTCAGGGCCGAATCTTCGGATGGCCGGTCCGTGCTGGAGGTCGGGGTCGATGTCCCGCTTTTGTCACCCATGGTCCTGAATGTAGTCGGACCAGAACAGTTTATCAAACATGTGTTCGACGACTGTCTTGAGGTTTCGGGTCGCGCCGGTGGTCGTGTCAGTGGTCCCGATTACTGTTCGCAACATGAGCGAAATGCCTCGATCAAATGTTCGAAAACTGAAGGTGTGGACGGTTAAAATCGAACGCGTGATCGAAATGAGTGGGTTGGAGGTTTGAACATGGCATTGATTCAGCCGGGGGCTCCGGGCATTGCAACGGTATGCCGGCCAGTGCGTCAGTCCGCATGGAGTCGTGGTGGTCGGCGTTGTCGGGTGCCCGGTCCATCGCGGCCGAGGGGAGCGTCAATGCGCTATCGCCATATCGGTGTGAGGATGTCCGTCACGCCCCATGCCAGGCGGCCTGTCCCATTCGTCACCACGATAGCGCTAGCGCTACTCACCGGCATCGTTACTGCGTGGCTGATTGTGATAGCCCAGGTGAGCGCGATGACCGGTGGTGAATCTGCTGTGTCGCCGGCCCGCTTGGCTGTTGTTCGGGTTCAACCCGGTGAGACGCTGCAAGACTTGGCGGCTCGGGTAGCGCCGGATGCGCCAGTGCAGCAGGTTGCTGGGCGCATTCGTGAACTCAACAAGCTGGAGACGTTGATGGTGGTCGATGGTCAGACTTTGATCGCACCGGTCGGCTGACCGTGCGCTGCGAGCACGCGTGTGAGTGGCCCGCTCATGGGCAAGCCGGTCTTGCCATGGTGCTGGTTTCGTGAGGGGAGGTAGGTAGGTAGGCTTCGAACCGTCTGAGGCGTTCGCGTTGTTAATGTGGCGAAGGAGCGGTTATGCATTGCCCGTTCTGCCGTCATCCCGATTCGCGGGTGATTGATTCGCGAGAAACCGATGAAGGCCAGGCCATCAGACGTCGACGGTCGTGTCCAGAATGTGGGCGGCGATTCACCACTGTAGAGACCGCGATCTTGGCCGTCGTTAAACGTAGCGGTGTCACTGAGGCTTTCAGTCGGGACAAGGTCATCAAGGGTGTACGGCGGGCTTGTCAAGGTCGCCAGGTCGATGACGATGCATTAAATCTGTTAGCCCAGCAGGTAGAAGATGCCGTACGGGCTTCTGGGGCTCCGGAAGTCCCGAGCCATGAGGTGGGGCTGGCAATTCTTGGGCCGCTGCGTGAACTCGATGAAGTGGCTTATCTGCGCTTCGCTTCGGTATACCGGTCGTTTTCCTCGGCAGAGGATTTCGAGCGCGAGATTGAGGCCTTGCGTGCGCATCGCCGGGTGTCCACCCAAAGCTGACCCATTGTCTAGCTTGTATCCAGTGACCATCTGCACCGGGCGCCGCTGCGCTGCGGGTCGCCATTAGGCTGAGGTGATGGATCCCGTTCTGCATTCGGATCTCGTTGCGCTGCAACCACTCCTTGGGAGATGGAGCGGTCGAGGTTGTGGCAGATATTCGACTATCGAGCCTTTCGACTACGTCGAGGATGTGATCTTTTCTCACGTGGGAAAACCGTTTCTGAGTTATACCCAAAAGACCAAGACGGTGGCCGATGCCAAGCCGTTGCATGCCGAGACTGGATATTTCCGAACACCGCAACCAGGCGGCCTTGAACTGGTTCTTGCCCACCCCAGCGGTATTACCGAAATTGCGGTGGGCACCTACTCGGTGAGTGCTGGTGTCATTGAGATCGAGCTATCCGCAACGGTTATTGGATTGACCCCCACCGCTAAAGAGGTCACTGCGCTAAGCCGATGTTTGCGTATAGATGGCGACCAGCTGTCGTATTCACTTCGGATGAGTGCGGTTGGAGAACCTCTGCAGGACCATCTCACCGCGGTGTTGTACCGGCAAAACTAACTGCCGCTGACCTCACGGCACCTGCACAGTAAGCTCTTTGGCTACGCGACCGGCAATTCGCACCCAGCCCTCGGGATTCCAGACGGTGTGGATCACCGATCCCTTGCCCTGAGTAATGGTGAGGTCTGCGCTCAGGTAATCGGTTAGCCGTATTGCTGCGGCGCCAGTGGCTTCGTCTTCTGGTACCCCATGGTTGGCGGCGAACATGCGGGAGCGCAACGATCCGGCATCCCGATCTATCCACGTCCATAGGTAATGCGGGATGTCGTCGGGAAAATCGGCAGGGTCGGCGGCCGCAAGTGTCTTAAGAGAGTCCAGTTCGTGGATAGCAAATTCGGATGTCCATTCTGCGCGAGCGCTGATGGCAGTGAGGTCCCCGTGGTAACTCGCCTGCACGATGCCGGCTGGTACCTGCAGTGTGCGAATCGGGGTGCCGTTCTCGCGTAACCACCAGCACACCCCCACGGTCGGGTGGCCGGCGAACGGCAGTTCGGTCCGAGGAGTGTAGATGCGCGCGCTGGCAGTGGTCACCCCAACGGCGGGT
>JAIENC010000159.1 GCA_019751635.1 Mycobacteriaceae bacterium | reverse complement strand
CGGCGATCACCGGCAGCGGCGATTCGACGATGGCGCGCAGCAGTGTGGTGAGTTCGCGAGCCCGTTCCGCGGCGAGCTCAAACGGATCACCGCCGCTAGCTTCACTAAGGTCTGCCCCAGCGCAGAACGTACCGCCGGCATGGGTTAGCACGACCGCGCGGACCGCTGGATCCGCCGCGGCGTCCCGAAGTCCCTGATGTAGCTGGTCGACCAGTCTGGCCGACAGCGCGTTGCGATTATGTGGAGAATTAAGCGTCAGCCGGGCTACTGGATTTCCGCAGGCGGCTGGGCCGGCGTAGTCGACGAGGGTATCCATCAGTAAGACCGAGGCAGACCCAGTGAGGTTTGGGCGACGAAGTTCAACACCATTTCGCGGCTGACCGGTGCGATCCGTGACAATCGCGAGGTAGCTAGCAGCGCGGCGACGCCGTATTCCTGAGTCAGCCCGTTGCCGCCAAGGGATTGCACAGCCTGGTCGACGGCCCGGGCGGTAGCCTCGCCTGCTGCGTACTTGGCCATGTTGGCCGCCTCGGCGGCGCCCGCATCATCACCATAGTCATAGAGCGTCGCGGCCTTCTGCATCATCAGCTTGGCCAGCTCGATCTCGATGTGGTTCTGCGCCAGCGGATGCGACAAACCCTGGTGCGCACCAATCGGAGTCGACCAGACCTTACGGGTCTTGACATAGTCGACGGCTTTGCTGACCGCGAATCGGCCCAGCCCGACAGAGCTGGCCGCGCCCATAATCCGTTCGGGATTGAGGCCGGCGAATAGTTGCGCGATTGCGGCATCCTCGGACCCCACTAGCGCATCGGCCGGTAACCGCACCTCGTCGATGAAGACCTGAAATTGACGTTCCGGACTGATGAGTTCCATCTCAATCGGGGTGTAGGTGAAGCCGGGTGCGTCGGTGGGCACGATAAACAGCGCCGGCTTCAGCGATGCGGTCTTGGTCCCGGTGTCGTTGACGATGCGGCTGACCACCAAAACGGCTTGGGCTTGGTCGAGGCCGGAGATATAGACCTTCTGTCCAGACAGAATCCAGTCGCTGCCATCACGACGTCCGGTGGTGGTGATCTTGTGTGAATTGGAACCGGCATCCGGTTCGGTGATGGCGAACGCCATTGTTAACGATCCGTCGGCGATCCCCGGCAGCCAGCGACTTTTCTGTTCGTCGGTGCCGAACTTGCTAATAATGGTGCCGTTAATAGCTGGTGACACCACCATCATCAGCAGGCCGCAACCGGCGGCCGACATCTCTTCCATGACAAGGGACAGCTCATACATGCCCGCCCCGCCGCCGCCGTATTGTTCGGGCAGGTTCACGCCGAGGAAGCCAAGTTTGCCGGCCTCATTCCACAACTCAGTGGTGTGTTGATGTGCGCGGGCTTTTTCTAGGAAGTACTGCTGGCCATAGTTGGCGGCTAGTGCAGCAACGGCTTGGCGAAGCGCCTGACGGTCCGGGTTCTCTACGAAGCTTGTGTCACAACTGGGGTAAGTCATGGCGAATCTCCTTGTGCTGGAAGCGCTTCTATCTTCGCTAAAACAGTGCCGACATCAACCTGTTGGCCGGTATCGACATTGAGCTGGGTGAGCACGCCGTCGGCGGGGGCGGTAATGGTGTGTTCCATTTTCATCGCTTCCAGCCAGATCAGCGGTTGACCGGTGATGACGGTATCCCCGACCCCGGCGCCGACCCGGACCACGCTGCCGGGCATCGGCGCCACCAATGACCCAGTTTCCACTGCGGCGCCCGCTTCGGCGAACCGTGGCAGTGCCACCAGATGAACGGGTCCGCGGGGTGAGTCGACGTAGATGTGGGCCGCATCCGGGCCGTCATATCGCGTGACGGCAAAGGGGTATGCCACGCCGGAGGCGGCGAGTACCACCTGCCTAGAGTCAGCTGAGATCAGCTGTACCGATTCGTCGGCAGCTAACACCAACTCGTTTCTGCGAAAAAGATATTCCACGCAGTGCTCGTTGCCGGCATCGTCGCGGTAGGTTTTGCTTTGGTAGCCCGAAGCTAAGTTACGCCAGCCGCTGGGCAGTGATCCCAAAACTTTAGCCGCACAACGATTGTGTGCGGAGTCGGCGATTGCGGCAGCAACTGCCGCCAACCGGATAGTTGCGGCATCTGCCAGCGGCGCTGCCAGCGTCGTCAAGCCGTGGGTATCAAAAAAGGCGGTATCGGTGGCGCCGGATCGAAACGCTGGATGGCGCAGAACGTTGACCAGTAGATCGCGGTTGGTGCGTACTCCGTGTAGGTGGGCGCGGGCGAGCGCATCAGCCAGTACCGTTGCGGCGATCCGGCGCGTGGGTGCATAGGAAATCACCTTGGCGAGCATCGGGTCGTAGTGGATGGATACCTCAGCGCCGTCGACTACGCCGGAGTCCAGCCGAACTCCGGTGCGCTGGCCCAAGGTAGCGAATTCCGTTCGGGCTGAAGGGATAGCGATACGATGAACGGGGCCGGCTTGCGGTTGCCAGCTGTGGGCTGGATCTTCGGCGTAGAGCCGGGCTTCAATCGAATATCCTTGGGCAACAGGTGGATTCGGTTCAAGCTGAGCGTTGTCGGCGATGGCTAGTTGCAGCTCGACTAGGTCTAGTCCGGTTGTTTCCTCGGTGACGGGGTGTTCGACCTGCAGCCGAGTGTTCATCTCCAGGAAATAGAACTCGCCGTTGTCGTCGGCGAGAAATTCCACTGTTCCCGCTCCGGTGTAACCGATCGCGGTGGCGGCCAGCTTGGCGGCGTCGAACAGCTTGGAGCGCATGCCTGGTATGCGCTCCACTAATGGTGACGGCGCCTCTTCGATGATCTTTTGATGGCGACGCTGGATCGAGCATTCCCGTTCCCCGACCGCCCACACCGTGCCGTGATTGTCGCTGAGCACCTGCACCTCGACATGATGTCCAGTCGGCAGGTACCGCTCACAGAACACGGTTGGATCGCCGAATGCGGACCGGGCTTCCCGGCTGGCCGCTTCGACCTGACTGGGTAGGTCGGCAAGGGTGTGTACCACCCGCATCCCTCGGCCGCCGCCGCCGGCTGAGGCCTTGACCAAGACCGGAAGTTGGTCTTGGGTGACGGCGAACGGGTCGAGTTCGTTGAGCACCGGAACTCCCGCGGCGGCCATCAGTTTTTTGGCCTCGATTTTGGAGCCCATGGACCGTATTGCCGAGATAGGCGGACCGATCCAGGTTAAGCCCGCTTCGTGCACGGCTGCCGCGAAATCCGCATTCTCCGAAAGAAATCCGTAACCAGGGTGCACGGCATCGGCGCCGGCCGCCTGGGCGGCCGCGACAATCGCAGCGGCACACAGGTAGCTACTCGGCTGCGGCAGCCGTACCCGGGCGTCGGCCTCGGCGACATGTGCTGCGCCGGCGTCGGGATCGGTATAGACGGCGACGGTACTCAGGCCCAGCCGTCGGCAGGTAGCAAACACCCGTCGGGCGATCTCGCCGCGATTGGCCACGAGCACTGTAGTGATCATGCCTCTACTTTCGGTTACATCCGAAAGACGCCGAAGTTCGACGTCCCTTTGATCGGGGCATTGGCGATGGCGGATAAGCACATTCCCAGCACGGTTCGAGTATCGCGAGGGTCAATCACTCCGTCGTCATAAAGCCGCCCAGACAAAAACATAGGCAGCGATTCGGCTTCGATCTGAGCCTCCACGGCGGCGCGCATGGCCGCATCGGCGTTCTCATCGACCTGTTGGCCACGGGCTTGGGCGGCGGCCCGGCTGACGATTGAGATTACGCCGGCCAGCTGCGCGCCGCCCATCACTGCGGCTTTGGCCGACGGCCAGGCGAACAAAAACCGTGGATCATAAGCTCGTCCGCACATGCCGTAATGGCCGGCGCCGTAGGACGCTCCGATGAGCAACGAGATATGGGGCACGGTGGAGTTGGAGACCGCGTTGATCATCATGGAGCCGTGCTTGATCATGCCTTTCTCTTCGTAGGCCTTGCCGACCATATAGCCAGTTGTGTTGTGCAAGAACAATAATGGTGTATCTGATCGGTTGGCCAGCTGAATGAATTGAGTCGCCTTCTGCGACTCTTCGCTGAACAAGACGCCGCGGGCGTTGGCTAAAATTCCTAGTGGGTAGCCGTGCAGCCTGGCCCAGCCGGTTACCAGCGAAGACCCATACATCGGTTTGAACTCGTCAAATTCCGAACCGTCCACAATGCGGGCGATCACCTCGCGTGGGTCGAACGGGATCCGCAAGTCGGCGGGCACAATGCCGATCAGCTCCGCGGAATCGAAGCGTGGTTCGGTGACTGGCCCAGGAGTTGGCCCCTGTTTAGCCCAGTTCAGGCGGGCGACAACGCGGCGTCCGATCCGCAGGGCATCGAGTTCGTCGAGAGCAAAGTAATCAGCCAACCCGGATGTGCGGGCGTGCATTTCAGCGCCGCCTAATGCTTCGTCGTCGGACTCTTCGCCGGTAGCCATCTTGACTAGTGGTGGTCCGGCTAGGAAAACTTTTGACCGTTCTTTGATCATCACGACGTGATCAGACATGCCGGGGACGTAGGCTCCGCCGGCGGTGGAATTTCCGAAAACCAATGCGATGGTGGGGATCCCGGCCGCTGATAACCGGGTCAGATCGCGAAACATCTGCCCGCCAGGGATAAAAACTTCTTTCTGGGTGGGCAGGTCGGCTCCGCCGGATTCCACCAGCGAAATCACTGGAAGTCGATTTTGAAAAGCAATCTGATTGGCCCGCAATATTTTTCGTAGCGTCCACGGATTGCTGGTACCGCCTTTGACGGTTGGATCATTGGCGACGATCATGCATTCGGTGCCGGACACCACGCCGATACCGCACACCAGGCTTGCGCCCACCTGAAAGTCGCTGCCCCAGCCCGCCAGTGGGCATAACTCCAAAAACGGGGAGTCCGGATCGACCAGCAGCTCGATGCGTTCTCGGGGAGTCAGTTTGCCGCGGCCATGATGGCGTTCAACGTATTTGGTCCCGCCGCCAGCCAGCGCCTTGGTGAGTTCGGTTTCGATTTCGGTCAGCTTGGCGGTCAGCGCCGTGGCCGCGTCAAGGTAGGCGGGCGAGGTCGAGTCGAGTGCGGAACGCAATACGGTCACGATTGGTACCCCAGGATCTTGGCGGCTAATGCGGTGAGGATTTCGGTAGTACCGCCGCCAATGCCGAGAATTCGCATATCCCGGTACTGGCGCTCCACCTCGGATTCGGACATATAGCCCATGCCGCCGAACAGCTGAACGGCTTGGTTGGCCACCCATTCACCGGCTTCGACGGCAGTGTTCTTGGCGAAACATACCTGGGCAAGAAGGTCGGTCTCGCCGGCTATTTCGCGCTCAATGATGTGGCGTGCATAGACCCTGGCCACGTCGATACGGCGAGCCATCTCGGTAAGTGTATTTTGCACGGCCTGCCGGGTGATGAGCGGTCGACCAAAGGTTTCACGGTCTCGACACCAAGCCGCGGTGATGTCTAGGCAGCGTTGCGCACTCGAATAAGCTTGCACTGCAAGGCCAATACGTTCCGAGACGAACGCCCGTGCGATCTGGGCGAAGCCGCTGTGCTCGGTGCCGATCAGGTTGCTGGCTGGCACCGCCACATCGGTGTAAGACAGTTCCGCGGTGTCAGATGAGCGCCAGCCCATTTTGTCTAGTTTGCGGGTTACTTCGAATCCGGGCGTGCCTTTCTCCACCACGAGCAGTGAGACTCCGGCGGCTCCTGGACCGCCGGTGCGTACCGCGGTGACAACGTAATCTGCGCGCACCCCGGAGGTGATGTAGGTCTTGGCGCCGTTGACCACAAAATGGTCACCGTCGCGGACCGCGGTGGTTCGCAAGTGCCCAACGTCGGAGCCGCCGTTGGGCTCGGTAATGGCTAGCGCGCCAATCTTTTCCCCGGCTAAGGTGGGTCGGACGAAGGTATCGATGAGTCGTTTATCGCCGGCGGCGGCCATGTGTGGCACGGCGATTCCACAGGTGAATAGCGAGGCATACACG
The DNA here is from genome assembly GCA_019751635.1 of Mycobacteriaceae bacterium. Taxonomy (GTDB): domain Bacteria; phylum Actinomycetota; class Actinomycetes; order Mycobacteriales; family Mycobacteriaceae; genus Mycobacterium. The sequence continues at coordinate 2,814 of JAIENC010000159.1, read as the reverse complement.
CCGCCGGGAGTGCCGGCGGTGTGCAGCTCCTCGGAGATGATGACGCCGTCAACACCGTTGCCGCCGCCCCCGCCGACCGCTTCGGGAAGGCTCGCACCAAGCAGGCCGGCAGCTCCGGCCCGCCGATGCAGATCACGCGGTAGCGCACCGGACTGTTCCCACTCGGTGATGTGCGGAAGGATCTCTCGTTCGGCGAACGAGCGCACCGTCTTTCGCAACTCTTTACGTTCGGGTGTGGTCCAGGCGGTGCTCATGCCAGCAGTCTTTCCGGGATCTCGATATGGCGGCTGCGCAACCATTCCCCGAGCCCTTTGGCCTGCGGATCGAATCGTGCCTGGTAGGCCACGCCTTGGCCGAGAATGCCGGCAATGACAAAATTCATGGCTCGCAGGTTGGGTAGCAGGTGGCGGGTGATGGGTAGACCGGCGGTCTCGGGAAGAAGCCGGCTGAGCAGCTCCACGGTGAGGGTGTGGGATAGCCAGCGCCACTGCTCATCGGTACGAACCCAGACTCCGACGTTGGCCGATCCGCCTTTGTCGCCGCTGCGGGCGCCGACGATACGGCCCAGTGGTACGCGTCGGGTTGGCCCGGCGGGCAACGGCTCGGGTAGTGCCGGCGGGTCAACCGCGGCCAGCTCCCAGGTATCGCTGGGGCCAGGTATGTCGGTGCGGGTCCCGTTGGGGTGCACGGCGATGTGCGGCACCAGGTCCGCCTCGACATAGCCAGGAGCGAAAACCCCGTACACTTGACCGTCGCTGGGCGGTGCGGTGAGGGTGAATCCGGGATAGCTCGATAGCGCCAATTCCACTGCAGCCGAAGAAAATTGGCGTCCCACTCGATCGGGGTTGGGGTCTCGGGCTACGCAGTGCAGCAATGCGCTGGCGGTTTCTTCGGTGTCGGCGTCCAGGTGATCGGTGCGAGCGAGGGTCCATTGCAGCTCGGCGGGCTGGACGGTCAATGCTGCGGTCAACTGCCGTTGTATCAATTCGGCTTTCGCTTCGATGTCTAAGCCGGTCAGCACGAACGTCATCGCGTTGCGAAACCCGCCGATGCTGTTTAGGGAGACCTTCAGGGTAGGGGGTGGCGGCTCGCCGCGGACGCCGCTGATCCGTACGCGATCAGGTCCGTCACCGGACAGTTCGATGCTGTCCATTCTGGCGGTGACGTCGGGGTTGGCGTAGCGGGCGCCGGCGATTTCGTAGAGCAGCTGCGCGGTGACGGTATCCCCATTGACCAGCCCGCCGGTGTCTGGATGCTTAGTGATCACAGACGAGCCGTTGGCGCTAATCTCGGCCACTGGAAAACCTGGATGCAGCAAGCCAGGGATCGCGGGGATCTCGGTGAAGAACGGGTAGTTGCCGCCGGTGGCCTGCACACCGCATTCGATGATGTGGCCGGCGACTACGGCCCCAGCCAGCTGGTGGTAGTCGGTGTGGCGCCAACCAAAGTGCGCGGCGGCCGCCCCGACGGTCACTGAGGCGTCGGTAACTCGGCCGGTAACCACCACATCGGCGCCAGCATCGAGGCAGCTGACAATGCCCCACGCGCCTAGATAGGCATTGGCGGTCAACGGTGTGCCGAGCCCCAGTTCGGCTGCGCGGGCCTGCAGGTTGTCGCCTTCGACGTGGGCTACCTGAGCCGGGATGCCCAGGCGTGCTGCCAATTCCCGCACGGCATCGGCCAGTCCGGCCGGGTTAAGCCCGCCGGCGTTGGCGACAATGCGCACTCCGCGATCGTGCGCCAGCCCCAGGCATTCCTCCAGCTGGGTGAGGAATGTCTTGGCGTAGCCACGGTCGGGGTTTTTGGCCCGGTCTCGGCCGAGGATCAGCATGGTCAACTCGGCCAGGTAATCGCCGGTGAGGTAGTCCAAGGTGCCGCCGGTGAGCATCTCGCGCATTGCCGAGAGACGGTCACCATAGAAACCTGAGCAGTTGCCGATTCGCGCCACGCCTGCGGAGGTAGCTGCCGGAGGGGTCACGCACGCTCTCCCTTCTCGGCTCGCCGGTCCATGAATCAACCAACCGGTAGGTTAGCGGGTGTCGCCAAGGTGATGTGACGCGCCTCTCTTTGTGCGGCCATGAGTGATCTGTGCCGCCTGGCGCCTACGCCGATCCGGGGCTGCTGTGATGATGCCGACAATCGACGGCTAACGAAGAGGCTGAGCCGATACTCTAGGGGGTGGCGGGGCGGTAAATATCTTGAGTACAAGGAATCGCAGAATGGCTGAATTGCCGCCGTGGTGGAACGGTTCTGGGGCTAAGCACTCGGAGATCGAAATGCTGGACTTTGGTCCAGAGGAAATTGAGGAAATTGACGAAGTCCTGCCGGTGGCGCAGGCTGAAGAAATTGTGGCAGCACAGGCTCAGCAAGTAGGCCAAGTAATCGAAGTTCAGAATAATATGGACATCGCTGTCGTTGGCTCGCTGGTAGCGCTGATTGCTCCGTTGCTCTTCCTTTTTTTGTTTTTTCTGATGTATTGCGGCTCTGGCCCCTCTTATCGGGGTAGCGCATTCCGTGATAGTTCGGCGGATTTGCACGACGATGCTGCCGGCGCGTTGCAGGGCGCTCGCCCGATCGAGTGGTTCGGCGTTCCGGGCGGTGCTGCGGACAACTATGCCGACCAAGTTAGCCAACAACAAACCTGGCTAGCGATGGTTGCGGCAGCGGATCAACGGATAGCGGACACCTTAGAAACTCAAGCTGCCCAAGTCGAATGGGGTCGCCAAGGGCTAGGGGCCGCCATTCTTGCTCTTCTCGGCGGACTTGGGGTTGCCGAGGTTATGCAAGTGCAATGGAAGGCGGCGATAGGGACTC
>JAIENC010000175.1 GCA_019751635.1 Mycobacteriaceae bacterium | reverse complement strand
AATGGCATCCACAATACGGCTGGCCATTAGTGTCTTAGAGCCGTGCGGTAATGCGGTTTCGGTTCCATCGGAAGCCAGCAACCAGCCGTCATTGTTGTCTACTTCGAAGGCCCGACCCTCACCGACCGCGTTGACCACCAACAGGTCGCAGCTTTTACGGGCCAGCTTAGCTCGGGCGTGAAACAGCACATCGCCGTCTGCGTCACCAGTCTCGGCAGCAAACCCAACAACCGCTGCCATATTGGGTAGTTGGCCGGCCGTACGGGACCGCACCACCCCAGCCAGCACGTCGTCATTCGGCACCAGCTCAATAGCCGGCGGTTTGTCGATATTTTTTTTGATCTTTGCGACCGCCACCTGCGCAGGCCGGAAGTCGGCGACCGCAGCCGCCATCACTAATACGTTGGCCTCGGGAGCATGCTTGGACACCGTGTCCTGTAACTGTTGCGCTGAGCTGACGTGCACAACATGAACCCCGGCGGGATCGATCAGCCCAACGGTATGCCCAGCGATCAAGGTCACATCGGCACCCCGCTGGGCAGCGACCCGAGCGACCGCATAGCCCTGCTTGCCGGAGCTGCGGTTCCCCATGAAGCGCACCGGGTCTATCGGTTCGCGGGTGCCGCCCGCGGTGACGAGCAGCTTGTGACCGGCAAGATCGTAGGGCAACGCCTCGGCGCGTTCCAGTAGCAGCTGGGCGAAGGTGGTGATTTCTTCGGCTTCCGGTAATCGGCCGGCCCCGCTGTCGACACCGGTGAGCCGGCCCCAGGCCGGCTCCAAGACGACCGCACCACGGCTACGCAGGGTGGCCACATTGTCACGAGTAGCCGGATGCAGCCACATCTCGGTATGCATCGCCGGCGCATACAAAACCGGGCACCGGGCCGTCAACAAGGTAGCGGTGAGCAGGTCATCAGCTCGGCCCGTGGCTGCGCGAGCCAGCAGGTCGGCGGTGGCCGGAGCCACCACAACCAGGTCGGCACCTTGCCCGATGTGCACATGCGGCACCAGCGGAACATCATCAAAAACACCGGTATGCACAGGCTCGCCACTGAGTGCCTCGAAGGTGGCGGCCCCCACGAAACGTAACGCCGATTCCGTCGGGATAACCCGGACGTGATGCCCAGCTTCCGTTAATTGGCGAACTACCGTGCAGGCCTTATAGGCAGCGATTCCTCCGGAGACGCCGACCACAATCCGCTTCGGCCGATTGCTGTCCATCATGGCAGCCTGGCCTGGCGTTTATTCGCCTTCGGTGTGTTCGAGCAGATCAGCGTGAATCTCGCGCAGCGCGATGGAGAGCGGCTTTTCCTGCAACCCAGGCTCCACCAAGGGGCCGATGTACTCGAGAATGCCTTCGCCGAGCTGGTTGTAGTAATCGTTGATCTGCCGCGCCCGCTTGGCCGCATAAATCACCAGCGCGTACTTGCTGGAGACACGATCCAGCAACTCATCAATGGGCGGATTGGTGATACCGAGCGGCGTGTCGTAGGCCGCTGCACCTAACGACGGATCGAATTGGTCCACCGCGGGAACGGCAGCCAGTGACACAGAGGATTGCGGAGTGCTCAAGTTAAGACTTTCTCCTGGCAGCGTAGAGCTGGGCGAAAACGACTAGAAGATGGGTCAGGCCGGGTTAGGCGCAGTTCCCACCAGCAAGGATACCAATCTTGCGCAAGCAGTCTCCAATCGAGAGTTGACGACGACCTCATCGAAGTCACCTTGGGCCGCTAATTCGGCCCGCGCGGTGTCCAATCGTCGACGAATCTCTTCGGGTGTCTCAGTACCACGACCAACCAACCGAGTCTCCAATTCCGACCAGCTAGGCGGCGCTAAAAACACGGTGAGCGCCTCCGGCATCGCTTTCTTGATCGCCCGAGCCCCGGCAAGGTCAACCTCGATCAAGACAGGGTGACCGGTCTCGGTCGCCTCCCATACCGGCTGAGCCAGGGTGCCTGACCGCTGCAGGCCGCCGTGGATCTCGGCCCACTCCAGCAAGGCACCCTGGTCAATCAGCTCTTGGAAGCGAGATGGGCTCAAAAAGTGGTAGTCAACACCGTCGACCTCGCCGGGGCGGGGTTCGCGAGTTGTCGCCGAGACACTGAAGTACAAGTTCGGCAACCGCTCACGCAAGCATCGCACAACGGTCGACTTTCCGACCGCGGACGGACCGGACAACACAACCACCCGCTGCCGAGGTCCACCAGCCCGCGATCCCACAAGCCGGTGTTAGGCAGAGCCGAACTTGTCCAGCAGGGCCTTACGCTGACGATCACCAAGACCCCGTAAACGTCGAGTCGGCGCGATTTCGAGTTCGGTCATGATTTCTTGCGCCTTGACCTTGCCCACCTTCGGCAGCGCCTCCAGCAGAGCCGACACCTTCATCTTGCCCAAGACGTCATCGGTCTCGGCGTCCTTGAGTACCTGGGTCAGGCTGGTGCCACCACGCTTGAGGCGATCCTTGAGCTCTGCTCGCACTCGGCGTGCGGCAGCAGCCTTCTCCAACGCGGCAGCGCGCTGCTCGTCGGTCAATTGGGGAAGGGCCACAATTCCTCCGTCTCTTCGATCATCGTCAACAGCTGTCGGTAGCCATCGATTTTTGGTTGTCTTGGCCGGGATACTCCAGCCAGCGCAGACGACCGTACCCACGGCTTACGACGAAATCTAACCCGCCCCCCTGACTGCTGTCCCTAAGCACTAGCGACAAGCCGACAAATCGGGCATCAACCAGGCATTTCACCCAAGGTAGGCAACGGTATCGAGCATCCGCTGCCCCGCCGCGCGTAAGCGCGCTACATCGGGGCCGGCGCGGAGCACTTCACGTGACACCGCCGGCAGGAGTTGTCCCGGTGCCGCCCCACCCAGACCGGCAAGCGCCTCGGCGCGTCCGCCCTGCACGCCGATACCGGGGACCAGCACCGGGCCGTCCAGAGCGCTCAGGTCGGGCACCTGCGCCAGGGTCGCCCCCACCACAACACCCACTGAGCCGGGTTCGGGGGCCATCGCACGGTTGGCTGCTGCCGCCTGGTCAACAATGAACTGCGCCACCGTACGACCACCCGCATCGGCACGCTGCACGGTGGCCCCCTCCGGATTGGACGTCGCCGCTAGCACAAAGACTCCTCGGCCATGCCGTGCAGCAACCTCCAACAGCGGGTTCAGTGCACCAAATCCCAGATAAGGCGCGGCCGTTACCGCATCAGCAGCAAGCGGGGAATCCCCGGCCCAGGCCGTCGCGTAAGCGGCCATCGTCGACCCAATATCGCCGCGCTTAGCGTCCGCTAGCACCAGTACGCCAGCAGCGCGCAGTGCCGCAATAGTGCGCTCTAACACCGCATAGCCGGCAGAGCCGTAGGCCTCGAAGAACGCAATCTGTGGTTTGACGACGGCAAACCCGGCATACGCCGCCACACAGATGTCACTGAACGCGGCCAACCCGGCGCTGCTAACGGGGAGATCCCAGGCCCGCAGCAGCTCCGGGTGCGGGTCAATACCTAGACACAGCGGCCCTCTCGCAGACCGCGCCGCACGCAACCGAGCCCCGAAGCCGGGCATGACTAATGCCCGCCGTTAAGCGCACTGTGCAGCTCCTGGAGCGATCGCACGCCAATGTCACCACGCATGCCGGCCTCAATGCCCTGAACGGCGGCCGCAGCGCCCTGCACGGTGGTGACGCAGGGGATGTCCATCGCGACAGCAGCCGAGCGGATCTCATAGCCGTCAATACGCGGCCCGGAATTGCCGTAGGGCGTATTGATCACCAGCTGAACCTCACCGGCCAAGATCGCTTCCACCGCGGAGAATACCGGCCGGCCTGGCTGCGGCGACTCAAAATGCTTGCGCACTTCACTGCACGGAATTCCATTGCGCCGCAACATTTCTGCGGTACCTTCGGTAGCAAGCACCCGAAAACCCAGATCCGCCAACCGTTTAACCGGAAACACTAGGGAGCGTTTGTCCCGGTTCGCCACCGACACGAACACGGTGCCTTGCCGCGGCAGTGACCCATAGGCCGCGGTTTGGCTCTTGGCGTACGCGGTGCCGAAGTCGCGGTCAATTCCCATCACTTCGCCGGTGGATTTCATCTCCGGACCCAACAGTGAATCGATGCCTGAGCCGTCGGCGCGGCGGAATCGATGAAACGGCAACACCGCCTCTTTAACCGCGATCGGGGCATGCGGCGCCACGCTAGCGCCGTCCCCGCTGGCCGCCAGCAAACCTTCCTGACGAAGCCGAGAAATACTGGCGCCCAACATAATTCGCGCACAGGCTTTAGCTAACGGGATCGCGGTGGCCTTCGACACAAAGGGCACCGTGCGGCTGGCACGCGGATTAGCCTCTAGCACGTAGAGCACATCATCCTTGAGCGCAAACTGCACGTTGAGCAACCCCACTACGCCGATCCCGTGGGCAATCGCCTCAGTTGCTTGACGCACCTTTTCGACATCAGACCGGCCCAGCGTCACCGGCGGCAGCGCACATGCCGAATCGCCGGAATGGATCCCGGCCTCCTCGATGTGCTCCATAATCCCGCCGAGGTAAACCTCGACGCCATCGCAGAGCGCGTCGACGTCGATTTCAATGGCGTCTTCCAGGAAACGGTCGACCAACACCGGATGCTCCGGCGAGAGTTCGGTAGCGCGGGCGATATAGCTTTCCAGCGTCTGGTCGTCGTAGACAATCTCCATGCCGCGGCCACCCAACACGTAGGACGGCCGCACCAGCACCGGATACCCAATCTCGGTAGCGATCCGGCGGGCTTGCGCGAAGGTAGTCGCCGTGCCGTAGCGCGGGGCCGGCAATCCGGCGGCAGTCAGCAGCTCACCAAACGCACCGCGATCCTCAGCCACATCAATAGCCCCCGGCTGAGTGCCCACAATGGGCACGCCCGCATCCGCCAGCCGTTGGGCCAATCCGAGCGGTGTCTGACCGCCCAGCTGGACAATGACCCCGACCACACCGGGCCCACCCTGACCGGATTGCTGTTCGGCTTGATAGATCTCCACAACGTCTTCAAAGGTGAGGGGCTCGAAATACAGCCGGTCCGCGGTGTCGTAGTCGGTGGACACCGTTTCGGGGTTGCAGTTGACCATCACGGTCTCAAAGCCTGCCTGCGACAGGGTCGTTGCCGCATGAACACAGCTGTAGTCGAATTCGATACCCTGCCCAATCCGATTGGGCCCCGACCCCAAGATGATGACTTTGGGTCGGTCCGGCTGGGCAGCCACTTCCGTCTCAGCGGCGGGGTCAAGCTCATAGCTGCTGTAGTGATAGGGCGTCATCGCCTCAAACTCGGCCGCGCACGTGTCCACGGTTTTGTACACCGGCCGGATGCCGAGTCGGGCCCGCAGCGTGCGCACCCCATCTTCGCCGGCGAGCTCCGGGCGCAGCGCGGCGATCTGACGATCAGATAGCCCGCTGTATTTGCTGCGCCGCAGCAGGTCGACGTCAAGCACTGGGGCCGCAACCAGCTCAGCACGCAGCGCTACCAGCTCGTTGAGCTGAGCGATGAACCACGGGTCCACACCGGAGGCCTCGGCCACCTGCTCCACCGAAGCACCGAGCCGCAGCGCGAGCTCCATGTCATAGAGCCGGCCTTCGGTGGGGGTAAGCAAACGATCTAAGACCTCTTCGACCGAGCCCTGCGGATCCGGGCTCGTCCAGAACCCGGCGCGACTGGTTTCCAGCGACCGCATCACCTTGCCGAGTGCTTCAATAAAGTTGCGGCCCAACGACATTGCTTCACCAACAGATTTCATTGCGGTGGTCAGCGTGGGGTCGGCACCGGGGAATTTTTCGAAAGCAAACCGCGGCGCTTTGACTACTACATAGTCCAGCGTGGGCTCGAAGCAGGCCGGAGTTTGCTTGGTGATGTCGTTGAGGATTTCATCAAGGGTGTAGCCGATGGCTAGTTTGGCGGCGATTTTAGCGATCGGAAAGCCGGTGGCCTTAGAAGCCAGCGCGCTGGATCGAGAGACCCGTGGGTTCATCTCGATCACGATCAGCCGACCGTCGCTGGGGTTGACCGCGAATTGAATGTTGCAACCCCCGGTGTCCACCCCGACCTCGCGCAGAATGGCAATACCCAGATCCCGCATCCGCTGATATTCCCGATCAGTCAGCGTCATGGCTGGCGCCACGGTGACCGAGTCACCAGTGTGCACACCCATCGGGTCGAGGTTCTCGATCGAGCAGACCACCACCACGTTGTCGTGGCCGTCACGCATCAGTTCAAGCTCATATTCCTTCCAGCCGTAGATCGATTCCTCGATCAACACATTGGCGCTCGGGGATGCCGCCAGACCGGCGCCGGCCATCCGGTCTACCTCGTCAGCGCTGTGCGCCATGCCCGAGCCCAGACCACCCATGGTGAAACTTGGCCGCACCACCACCGGCAAACCAAGTTCAGCGACCGTTTCGCGGACCTCATCCATGGTGAAACACACCCGGGACCGGGCGGATTCACCGCCCACCTTGGCCACAATGTCCTTGAAACGCTGGCGGTCCTCGCCGCGTTGAATGGCCTCAAAATCCGCACCGATAAGTTGCACCCCGTAGCGCTCCAGCACGCCGTTCTGCGATAACGCGACCGCAGTGTTCAACGCGGTCTGCCCACCCAACGTGGCCAGTACTGCGTCAATCTTGTTGCCGCGCTTGGCTTGCTGGGCGATCACCCGTTCCACGAAATCCGGAGTAATCGGCTCAACATAGGTGTGGTCAGCGTATTCCGGGTCGGTCATGATGGTGGCCGGGTTGGAGTTGACCAAGCTCACCTGCAGACCCTCGGCCCGCAGCACCCGGCACGCCTGGGTGCCCGAATAGTCAAATTCGCAAGCCTGGCCGATGACGATCGGGCCAGAGCCAATGACGAGCACGTGATGGAGATCGCTGCGGCGTGGCACTTATTCCTCCTGAGCGCGAGCGTGCGCAGTTGTACAGCGTTGACGGCGTGTCGATATACCGACACGCACGCTGGCACGCGGTTGGTATCCCCAGATCGGCCTCATTGGCCATCGGCCATCAGGTCGATGAACTGGTCGAACAGGTATTCAGCGTCATGCGGACCGGCGGCTGCCTCGGGATGGTATTGCACCGAAAAGGCCTGGCCATCAACGAGTTTGACGCCCTCCACTACCCCATCATTGGCGCAGGTGTGGCTGACTACCGCCGGGCCGAACGGGGTGTCGAACCGCTGCCCCGCCTCCCCTTCGAGCGCAAAGCCATGGTTTTGTGCAGTCACTGCGACGCGCCCGGTGGCGTGATCAATGACGGGAATATTGATGCCACGGTGGCCGAAGACCATCTTGTAGGTCGACAGCCCCAGCGCGCGACCAAGGATCTGGTTACCAAAACAGATGCCGAACAACGGTATTCCGGTGCCCAGTAGCTGCCGGGTGACCTCGACGAGATGCTCAGCGGTAGCTGGATCCCCCGGGCCGTTGGACAAAAACACCCCGTCCGGCTTGAGCTCGGTGATCTGCTCGAATGTCGCCGCCGCCGGCAACACATGACTGCGGATGCCCCGCCGGGCAAAGTTGCGTGCGGTGTTGGTCTTAATTCCTAAATCTATTGCCGCAACAGTAAATCGGTGCCGAACTTCGGGTTGCACAACATAAGCGGCCGGGGTACTGACCTGGCCCGCCAGATCCGCACCAAGCATCGACGGCTGGGACTGGACTCGCTTGACAAGCTCGCCAGGCTGGTCGAGGGCGGCCCCGGAAAATATCCCGGCCTTCATTGAACCGCGACTGCGCAGGTGACGCACAATGGCGCGGGTGTCAATGCCGGCAATGCCAACAATGCCCTGAGCAACCAGCTCATCTTCGAGGCTGCCCTGCGCCCGCCAATTCGAGACCCGCGGCGATGGATCGCGTACCGCGTAGCCAGCAACCCAGATCTTGTCACCACGGCTCTCCGAGTCTTCCCCGTTCCACCCGGTGTTACCGATCTGCGGTGCGGTAGCCACCACGATCTGGCGGTGGTAGCTGGGATCGGTCAACGTCTCCTGATAACCAGACATGGCGGTGCTAAAGACCGCTTCACCCAGGGTCTGGCCGATCGCGCCGAACGCCGTCCCAGTAAAAGTGCGGCCATCATCGAGGACCAGCAGTGCTGTGGTCCGGGTGTTCGTCATGCGACCTCCTGCAGCCAGTCCGCATAGTCGCTGCGGTTATTTCCACGAAATCCGGTGTCAATCTCGACGCCTGACGGTAGCCGCCACCGAATCGCTAGTACTGCGTTACCAGTCACTACCTTGCCGGCCAGCGCGGACGCGGCGCGGATGGCGGTAATCGATTCACGCGGAATCCAGATCGCGCGGGTGTGGTCCCGGCGCACCATGATTCCTTCGGCAAAGCCAATCAGCACTGCCCTATCGGGGTAGCCCAGATCGCCGGCCGCGATCCGTTGAGGCCAACCCCGCACCAACGTGCAACCCAGATACTTCCCGCCCATCGCGCGGAGCTGGGTGCCCAACACCTCCGGTAACGGCGGTAACGGGCCGATCAGCCCAGCTTCGCGCTGCGCACGTCGGCGCCAGCCGCGTCGCATCAGCCCGGTCACCACGAGATAAAGCACTGCCAGCGCCGTCGCGAAAATCAGCGACCCAGTCATGGTTGCCGAGTTCATGCTGGCGACTTCCCGTTTAGAGCGGTGATCTTGCCGCGTAGCAAGGTCGCGGTCACCGTAGCCGGCAACGTCAT
>JAIENC010000305.1 GCA_019751635.1 Mycobacteriaceae bacterium | reverse complement strand
GTCCGCGATGTACTCAGCGCTTACGTGACGGGGGCGACCGCCGACGGTTACGTCGAAGACTGGGATCTCGATACGCTCTGGGACGCCCTTAAGACGTTATATCCGGTGGGGATCGATCATCGAGATCTGGTGCACTCCAGCCAGGTTGGAGAGCCGGGTGAGCTGACCCGCGAGGAGCTGCTCGATGCGTTGATTGCCGACGCTGAACGTGCTTATGCCGCCCGCGAAGCCGAGCTTGAGCAGCTCGCCGGCGAGGGCGCCATGCGTCAGCTGGAGCGCAATGTGTTGCTCAATGTTTTGGATCGCAAGTGGCGTGAGCATCTCTATGAGATGGACTACCTCAAGGAAGGTATTGGCCTGCGGGCCATGGCGCAGCGTGACCCGCTGGTGGAGTATCAACGTGAGGGTTACGACATGTTTATGGCCATGCTGGATGGTCTCAAAGAGGAGTCGGTGGGCTTTTTGTTCAACGTCACCGTAGAGGCTGTTCCGGCGCAGCAGGTGGTCGTGTCGGAAGCAGTGCCGGGATCGGCTGAGCCGGGTGCCGCTCAGGCCGCCCCTGTGCCCGAAGAAGAGCCGCAGGAAATTCGAAATACCTTGCGGGCCAAGGGAATTAATGAAGAATCGCGGGCATTGACCTACACCGGCCCGGCTGAGGATGGTTCGGCTCAAGTGCAACGCGGCAGTGGCGATGGCGCGCAGCGGACACCAGCAGGGGGCTCCAGTGGCGCGACTCGCCGGGAACGCAGACAAGCTGCTCGCCGAGCAGGCCGCGGTGCCAAGCCGCCGAAATCAGTGAAAAAGCAATAGCTGATTTTCCCGCCACAATCGAGAACGATTCAGCACATGGATGTCGATGAAGTGCTGCTGCCCGGCGTTGGCCTACGTTATGACCTCACCTGCCGCACCGGTGATCGGATCGGCATCATCGCTCGTCGCTGTGGTGATTACGAGGTCGTTCTGTATGAACGCGATGACCCTGATCGGGCCCGCCCGCTTTTCCGGCTTACCGACGAGGAGGCCGAAGCCATGGCCCAGATCCTCGGTGCGCCACGCATCGCCGAGCGGTTCACTGAACTCACCCGCGAGGTACCGGGACTGGAAACTGGGCAAATCCACGTCATACCGGATAGCCCGTTCGTGGACCGGCCGATGGGCGAGACCCGCGCCCGAACCCGCACCGGCGCTTCGATCGTGGCCATTGTGCGCAATGACGAAGTGCTGGTATCGCCAGGGCCTGCCGATGTGTTGCGGGCCCGCGATGTGCTGGTGGTGATCGGCACCGGTGAAAGCATTGGAGACATCGAGCAGATCATCGCCGGAGGCTGAGGCCATGGACGTCTCGGTGGCGCTACTGTTTCAGTTCGGCGCTGTCCTTGCCGTACTAGCTTTGCTGGGTACCGCCGCGCATCGATTCGCCTTGTCACCGATACCGGTGTATTTGCTGACGGGTCTGGTGTTGGGCAACGGCGGGCTCCTGCCGCTTTCCGGCGCTCGCGAATTCATCACGACGACCGCGCCGATCGGTGTGGTGTTGCTGCTGCTGACCCTGGGTTTGGAGTTCTCCACAACCGAGTTCGCTAGCAGCTTGCGCCGCCATCTTCCCTCGGCGGTGGCCGACATCGTCCTCAACGCCACACCGGGTGCAATAGCCGGGTGGGTGCTTGGATTTGGGGGCGTTGGTGTGCTCGCTTTAGCGGGCGTCACCTATGTCTCGTCGTCGGGAATTATCGCGCGCGTGCTGGCCGATTTGGGGCGCCTCGGCAACCGGGAGACCCCCGCAGTCTTGTCGGTGCTTGTCCTCGAGGATTTCGCGATGGCGGCCTACCTGCCGCTATTCGCGGTGTTGGCCTTAGGCGGCGGCTTGTTGCATGCGGTCGGCAGCATGGCCGCGGCAATCGCTGCGCTCAGTTTGGCTTTCGCTGCTTCCTACCGCTGGGGCCATCACGTGGGTCGGTTGGTTGGGCACTCTGATTCCGAACAGCTGCTGCTGCGAGTCCTCGGCATTACGCTGATTGTCGCGGCAATAGCCGAATCGGTGCATGCTTCGGCTGCTGTCGGCGCGTTTTTGGTGGGTCTCACCTTGACCGGTGAGACGGCTAACCGGGCCCGTATGGTGCTGACTCCACTTCGCGACTTGTTCGCGGCGATTTTCTTCCTGGCCATCGGATTGACGGTTGACCCGCATCGGCTGGTGCCGCTGCTTCCGGTTGCGGTGCTGCTGGCGGTGATCACCTCAGCCACCAAGGTTGCGACCGGCATGTTTGCCGCGCGGCGAGAAGGGGTGGCCCGGCGCGGTCAACTGCGTGCCGGGGTGGCGTTGATCCCCCGGGCGGAGTTTTCTTTGATCATCATCGGTTTGGTCGGCTCGTCGATTCCGCGCGTGGCCGAGCTGGCGATGGCTTATGTGTTTGTGGTAGCCATCGTCGGGCCGGTGTTGGCTCGCTACAGCGGTGCTCCGCTGCGCTTTCGGGCCAAATAACGCGGTCACCACACCGCGGCACGGTTTAGCCGATGTGCAAGGCGACCACTTGCCACCGGATGCCCCCGGGGGTAGGCAGCTGTTCGACGCGGCAAGCCACGGCGTGGCTGCGCTGCCCGCGGGTGTAGGTGCCAAAGGCTTCTGCGGCCACGTAGGGATTGTCGCGTCCGACGGCTTGTAACCGCACCCGGCGCAGCACACCCGCTTCGGGGCTGCTCGGCGGGTATCCGCCCGACCTGCGGCTGGCCGACACCACCGAGTCGACCAGATTGGGTGCCAGCAGGGGGCGTAACGCAGTTGCCGGCCGTCGACGATCGATGACTTCGAGGACCCGACGCAAGGCGGCGTCGGCGAAAACTGCGGCCTCCCGGGTTGGCCATGCTGGTGTGGCTGCGGTCAGGGCAGCTTTCGGCTGCTTGTCGCCGCGGTGATGCCGAACATGGCGTTGCAGCGCCGGCGGTGCTAACGGTCTGTCCGGTGGGAATTGTTGCGGTGGTGGTTCGTACTCGACCACGGGCCGGACGGTGAACGCGTCGCGGTGGGGTGGGTCAGCGTCGGGCAGGACAGTCAAGGGCACTCTCCAGACGGGTCGGGGGACCGGTGATCCTGCTGGGGAGTAGCAGACGAACTAGCGATGATCATTGCATAATTCAGGTTTGCGTGTACCCGCGCCCCGATCTGCCGCGGCTGGCAGTTACCGTGAGCGACATATCTGATGGCTATCAGGTGGTCACGAACGAATCGGGCGGAAGACAGGACCCCAATGGTGATCCGGTTGTCCACAACGGACGCGTCCTTCTATCGGATGGAGAGTACGTCCACGCCGATGTATGTCGGGTCGCTGGTGATCTTGCGGCGCCCGCGTGCGGGCTTGAGCTACGAGGCGTTGCTGGCCACCATTGAACAGCGGCTGCCGCAGATTCCGCGTTATCGCCAAAAGATCCGTGAAGTCACCTTCGGGTTGGGCCGGCCGGTATGGATTGACGATCGCGACTTTGACATCACCTACCACGTTCGGCGTTCGGCGTTGCCGTCTCCGGGCAGTGACGAGCAACTCCACGAACTGATTGCGCGGTTGGCCGGACGTCCGTTGGACAAGTCGCGGCCACTGTGGGAGATGTATGTGGTTGAGGGCTTAGCGCAGAACCGCATAGCGCTGTACATCAAGTCCCACCAAGCCCTCATCTCTGGCGCGACGGCCCCAGAGATCGGCCATGTCATTGTCGATCGCACGCGGCAGCCGCCCCCCTTTCTGGAAGACATCTGGGTGCCGGAGCGAGATCCCGGCGCGGTGCGGTTGTTGCTCGATGCGATCACCGATTGGGTGGTGGGTCCCGGGGCGCAGCTGCAGGCCGTGGGCTCGACGATTGTCGGGTTGGCCACTAATTCGGGCCAAGTTGTCGAGGCCGGACGCCGGATTGTGGACGTCGCGCGCACGGTGGCGCGCGGCACTGCGCCTAGCAGCCCGCTCAATGGTCCGGTCTCCCGCAATCGGCGATTCGCGGTTGCGCGCGGCCGTCTCGAGGACTACCGGATGGTGCGCACGCGCTATGACTGCGACATCCACGACGTGGTGCTGGCTGTGGTGACCGGTGCGCTGCGGAACTGGCTGCTATCGCGTGGTGAAGGGGTGAAACCGACTGAGACGGTGCGGGCGATGGCCCCGCTATCGGTGTATTCCGATAAAGATTTTGGTTCGTCACGCCAAGGGCAGGCGATGAGCGAAGTGACGCCGTTTCTGGTTGATCTGCCGATCGGCGAGGGCAACCCCGTGGTGCGGCTCTCACAGATTGCGCACGCCACCGAGTCCAACCCGGCCGCCGCCAGCCGGGTTGACGCTCGAACCATCGTGACGTTGTCGGGTTTTGGGCCGCCGACTTTGCACGCCATGGGCGTTCGGGTCGCCACCAATTTCCGAGGATTTTCTGGGCGGGTGTTCAACTTATTGATTACCAATGCCCCCGGCGCCCAGTCGCAGATGTACATCGCCGGAGCCAAACTGCTGGAGACCTACACGGTGCCGCCGTTGTTGCAGAACCAGGTGCTGGCTATCGGCGTGACCTCCTATAACGGCACAGTACATTTCGGGATCAATGCTGACCGTGACGCCATGAGCGATGTCGATATGCTTCCGGCTTTGTTATGCGAATCTCTTGACGAGCTGCTGGAAGCCGCGAAGTAGCGGCCACCTACCATCCGTTGATGTGAGCAAAGCGACCAATAACCGCGTGCCGACAAAAAGCCAGACAGCACCGTCAAGCCGGCAGTTGCCGGGCAAGATCGCTGAAGATCTTTATCAAACAGAGTTGTTCAGGTTGCAAACCGAGTTTGTGAAACTCCAAGAGTGGGCGCGGCATTCCGGCGCTCGCATCGTGGTGGTCTTCGAAGGTCGCGACGGAGCGGGCAAGGGCGGCACGATTAAACGCATCACTGAATACCTCAACCCGCGCATCGTCCGTATCGCGGCGTTGCCTGCGCCCAGTGATCGGGAACTCGGCCAGTGGTATTACCAGCGTTATATTGCGCATCTGCCGGCCAAGGGGGAGATCGTGCTGTTCGATCGGTCCTGGTACAACCGTGCGGGTATCGAGAAAGTCATGGGGTTTTGCACCGAGCATGAGCATGCGCGTTTTCTACGGCAGACGCCGGTTTTTGAACAGATGCTTATCGATGACGGGATTTTGTTGCGCAAGTATTGGTTTTCAGTCTCTCAAGAAGAGCAGTTACGTCGGTTCAAGGCCCGGCGTAACGACCCCGTTCGGCGGTGGAAACTGAGCACCATGGACTTGGAATCGGTGTATCGGTGGGAAGAATATGCCCGCGCTAAAGACGAGATGATGGTGCACACCGATGTCCCGGCCAGTCCCTGGTTTGTGGTGGAATCTGACGTCAAAAAACATGCACGGCTCAACATGATGGCGCATTTGCTGTCGACGATTGATTATCACGACGTCAAACAGGCCAAGGTCAAACTCCCCAAACGCCCGCTGCTGAGCAATAACTATCAGCGCCCACCCCGTGTGCTGTCCACCTATGTCGATGATTATGTTGCGCAATTAGTGGGAAGGGCGTGAGTATGCAGGTCTACATCCCGGCCACCCTGGCAATGGTGCAGCACCTGGTGGTGGACAGTTCACTATGGCCGGTCAACGGAACCGCCTTTGCGGTGACGCCCAAACTGTGTGAGTCCTACGCGCATGGCGATCATGAGGAACTTGCCGAGGTGGCGTTGGGTGAGGCGGCTCTGGCGTCGCTACGTTTGCTGGCCGGTGAACAGGACAACCCACTGCCGCGGCGGGCGGTGCTCGTCGCCGAGGTGGACGACGCGACGTATCGACCCGATCTCGACGACGCCGTGGTCCGACTCGCTGGGCCCATTGTGATTGACCAAGTTATCGCTGCGTTTGTGGACAACTCCAGCGCGGAAGCTGCTGTGGTCGCAGCGGTCTCGGCTATCGACGCTGCCGATCTTGGCGACGAGGATGCCGAGCTCATTGTTGGTGACGCTCAGGATCACGAGCTGGCCTGGTATGCCACGCAAGAACTGCCATTTTTGCTGGAACTGCTCTAAACCGCCGGGATTTTTCCGGCTTGTTCTTTCCCGGTGCAAGCGATCGGAGGTTACGGTACCGTAGGTTTTCTATGGCCAAGAAGTACGCAAAGATCACTGCCAACGTCGTCGACACGGATCGTCCTACCGTTGCCGGTGTGGACAAGCATCCAGGTTGGAACGTGATGCGCTTGATCGTTGAGCGTATGACCACGCCGTTACTGCCTGACGACTATCTACGCCTGGCCAATCCGTTGTGGTCTGCGCGGGAATTACGTGGCCGTATCGTGGCAGTCCGCCGGGAGACCGAAGACTCGGCCACCCTAGTCATCAAGCCTGGCTGGGGTTTCAATTTTGATTACCAGCCGGGCCAGTACATCGGGATCGGGGTGCTGATTAACGGGCGCTGGCGGTGGCGGTCATATTCGCTGACGTCTAGCCCGAAAGCTGGGTCAGCCACCTCGACCAAGTCGGTGACTATCACCGTTAAAGCGATGCCAGAAGGGTTTTTGTCCACGCATCTGGTGGCTGGCGTGGCGCCGGGAACTATCGTGCGGTTGGCTGCCCCGCAGGGTAATTTTGTCTTACCTGATCCGGCCCCACCCGCGATTCTTTTTATCACCGGTGGGTCCGGCATCACGCCGGTGATGTCGATGTTGCGGACGTTGGCCCGGCGTCGCGACCTCACCGACATCGTTCACCTGCATTCGGCGCCTACCGCATCCGAGATGATGTTCGCCACTGAACTGGCCAATCTGGCGGCTGGCCACCCCGGTTATCGGGTGCGGTTACGGCAGACCCGCACCGAGGGCCGGCTTGACCTTTCTTACTTGGCCGACGAGGTGCCGGACTGGCGTGACCGTCAGACGTGGGTGTGTGGGCCGGAAGGCATGCTGAACCAGGCTGCCACGGTGTGGTCGGCGGCGGGTATTCCGGGACGGCTACATCTGGAACGGTTCTCGGTGCCGCGGGCAGCGGCGCTGGGGGTGGGCGGGATGGTCACCTTCGCACGAAGCGGTCGACAGGTGCCGGTCGATGCTGCCACGTCGCTGCTGGAGGCGGGTGAAAGTGCTGGCGTGCGAATGCCTTTTGGTTGCCGAATGGGCATTTGTCAATCCTGTGTGGTTGGCCTGACGCAAGGGCATGTGCGTGATCTGCGTACCGGCGCTCAGCAGGAGCCGGGTTCTCGAATTCAAACGTGTGTTTCGGTCGCGGCGGGTGATTGTGCGCTGGACATCTAGACCCTACTCACGGGTAACCGACGCAACCGTAGGTTACGGTAACGTAAGTTGTGCTTATATAACTGCGAGGAGGGGAAGTCGATGGCTATTACCGACCTCGATACATTCGCTCATCTGACGGCTGCGGACATTGAGAATCTGGGCAGTGAACTCGATGCGATCCGGCAAGACATCGAGGACTCCCTCGGTGAGCGAGATGCCCGCTACATTCATCGCACCATTGCTGTGCAGCGCGCTCTGGAGCTGACTGGTCGGGTGCTTTTAGCGGCCAGTTCCCGGCGGTCGGCGTGGTGGGCGGGCACGGTGACGTTGGGCGTGGCCAAGATCGTCGAGAACATGGAGATCGGCCACAACGTCATGCATGGCCAGTGGGATTGGATGAACGACCCGGAGATTCACTCCTCGACCTGGGAGTGGGATATGAGTGGGTCGGCTAAGCACTGGCGCTACACCCACAACTTCGTGCACCACAAATACACCAACATTCTCGGCATGGACGATGACGTCGGCTACGGCATGCTTCGGGTCACCCGAGACCAGCGTTGGAAGCGCTACAACCTGGGCAACGTGGTCTTTAACACCATCCTGGCCATCGGGTTCGAGTGGGGGGTTGCGCTGCAGCACCTCGAAATTGGCAAGTACTTCAAGGGTCGGGCGGATCGTGAGGCGACCAAGATACGGTTGCGTGAGTTTTCCGCTAAAGCTGGTCGTCAGGTCTTCAAGGACTATGTGGCGTTTCCGGCGTTGACCGCACTATCGCCTGGGGCAACCTACGCCTCCACCGCGAAAGCTAACGCAGTAGCCAACGTGATTCGCAACGTGTGGTCCAATGCCGTGATCTTTTGTGGGCATTTCCCGGACGGTGCGGAAAAATTCACCAAGACCGACATGGTGGGTGAGACCAAAGGCCAGTGGTATCTGCGGCAGATGCTGGGCAGCGCGAACTTCGATGCTGGGCCCGCGATGCGGTTTATGAGCGGCAACCTGTGTCATCAGATCGAGCATCACCTGTATCCGGATCTACCCAGCAACCGGCTGGCCGAAATCTCGGTGCGGGTGCGTCAGCTGTGCGATAAATACGATCTGCCCTACACCACAGGTTCTTTTCTGCTGCAGTACGCCAAGGCCTGGCGGACCATCGCTAAACTTTCGCTGCCGAATAAATACTTACGTGACAATGCCGATAACGCGCCCGAGACGCATAGTGAACGGATGTTCGCTGGGCTAGGGCCGGGTTTTGCGGTCGACGATCCGGCTCCTGGCCGACGGCGTGGGCTTAAGACGGCCATGACGGCCGTGCGCAGTTGGCGACGGAATAACTTCGCGGTCTCCTAGTGCGGCGCGCCTGAAGTAATTGGGCGGTATTGTTTGGTTCAATTACGTAGGCGTGCGGCGCCGTTGTTGATTG
>JAIENC010000104.1 GCA_019751635.1 Mycobacteriaceae bacterium | reverse complement strand
CGGCATCGGAGCCCTACCAGCACCAGCAGCCGGAGCCCTACCCATCGGAACCGGCACACCAGCACCAGCAGCAGCCACCCCACCCGCCGCAGCCGCCGCACCCATCGCCGGCACCGCAGCCACCCCACCCGCCGCCGGCATCGGAGGCGGCACACCAGCAGCCGGAGCCCTACCCATCGGAAGCGGCACACCAGCACCAGCAGCAGCCACCCCACCCGCCGCCGTCATCGCACCCATTACTAACTCCCCCGGCCCAGCTGCTCCGCCTGCCGCGGCTGCGGCCGGCGGAGCCGCCCCGATCGGCATCTTGCCGCCTCTCGACGCCCCAGGTTCTGCCCTCACCGAGAACCTGCCTCCACCTGCCGCCGCAGCTGTTCCCGATCTTGCGTCGGCCGCTTCAAAACTCGTGACCATGCCCGCGTTGGCTGCGCTACCCGCGCTGGGCGGGTTGTTACCTGGCCAACTGCCGCCGTCCCCCAACGTGACGTGCCCCGACACCACGTTTTCGCTACATGAGGGTGATCTCACTTCTTCATCACCCACACCTGCAGTTAGCAATTCATCGACAGTGCCGGCAACACCAGCTCGACGCGATCGGTGGTAGTAGCTATAAGTTTTCGACCTAATGCGCACAAGCCAGTGCACACGGGTGCGCGCACCAATATTTGTCCGTGACTTATGCGTGTCATACGAAGAAGGTCAAACAGACCGTCACAACAACACTACACAGCCTTGCAATCAGGCTAGTTGTGCAATGAAGAAGGGACGCTGGCCGATGAAAGTTCAAGTTTCGGACGACCACGCCTACAACTTTGACCCGATTGTGGTCGACCACGGCGACGTGGCGAAAACGATTAGGCCATGGTTCGTCGACGCACCGGGTGACGTCGAGCAGGCAATCCGCGATTTGCAACGCTCACTCGACATCGCACCCCGCGGCACGCTGGGTACCGAATCACCGCATCTGTCCACCTCCGAGCTATGCGCCTACCTCGGCATCACGTTACGGATGGTTGATGGCGCACCCGCCACTCATGACGCCGCCAGCACAGCTGGTAACGAACTCACCCAGGACGAGATCAACAAGGCCAGCAAGCTCTGCCGTTCCGAAGGAGTACCAACTATCTACGCAGAAAACGTGGCACGGATTTTGCGAACAGTAGAACGCAAACGAGCTACCCAGTAATTTCCTTAAACGGGCGCAGCCTGTCTGCAGATCCGCCTAACGAACACCATCACCTACGTCGTTGAGCCGCGGGAGACTACCGGGACCCCTCAAGCACTGGGGCTGCTAAACAGCTAATCGGCAGTAACCATCTTCGGTAGCATCACTGACGCCAAGCGGCCGCCTAAAGCCGCCATGACCAGGGGAGCACTGTGGGCGACGAGACCCCCCATCATCAGAACACTGACATCGAAAAATGGGATCCCCGCTTGATGCAACGCATGGTGGGTGTGATGCGCCCGATCATGAAGCGCTACTTCAGATCTGAGGTCCACGGTCTAGAACATTTACCCCCTGGCGGAGCCTTGGTAGTCGGGAATCATTCCGGTGGCATGTTGGCCATGGATGTCCCGGTATTCACCGTCGCTTTTTATGACATGTTCGGCTATGGCCGACCGGTCTATACGCTCAGCCACGACATGCTCTTCGTCGGCCCCACCGGGGCGTTGCTTCGCCGTACCGGGTATATCCGCGCCACCCGAGACAATGCGATCCACGCGTTGCACAGCGACGCGGTGGTGATTGTGTTTCCCGGTGGTGATTACGACGCGTACCGACCGACGCTGTCGGAGAATGTGATCGATTTCAACGGCCGCCAGGGCTATGTCAGGACGGCAATCGAAGCCGGCGTGCCGATTGTTCCCATGGTGTCGATCGGCGGACAGGAAAATCAGCTCTACTTATCTCGCGGCACCTGGCTGGCAGAGAAGTTGCAACTTAAACGCTTCTTGCGCAGCGAGATCATGCCGATCTCATTCGGCTTTCCGTTCGGATTCAGCTCCGGGTTCCCGCCCAACATCCCACTGCCCACCAAAATCGTCACCGAGGTGCTGGAACCGATCGACATCACCGCACGATTCGGCACCAACCCTGACATTGATCAGGTGGACGCCTATGTGCGGTCGATCATGCAGGCAGGTCTGGATCGGCTCGCCACTAAACGTCGGTTTCCAATCCTGGGATAAGTCATGGCGAACTTAATGAGTCCTATCGAGCAAACACGCACGCTGATTCGTACTATGTGGCGGGCCGGGTTGATCGCACCGATGCGACCCGACCGTTACCTCAA
The DNA here is from genome assembly GCA_019751635.1 of Mycobacteriaceae bacterium. Taxonomy (GTDB): domain Bacteria; phylum Actinomycetota; class Actinomycetes; order Mycobacteriales; family Mycobacteriaceae; genus Mycobacterium. Next base: position 6,384 of record JAIENC010000104.1, on the reverse strand, counting down.
GATCGCCGCGGCCATGCACCGTGAAGGCATGAGCGTCACTTCAGGTTTTGCTGCCGCGGCACAACGCTGCCCGGATCGGCCGGGGCTGGTCGATGAGTTGGGCACATTGACCTGGCAACAACTCGACGACCGATGTGATGCCTTAGCTGCCGCGCTGCAAAAAGTGACACCCATACCGCCCAAAGCCGTCGGCATTATGTGCCGCAATCATCGCGGTTTCATCGAGGCTCTAGTAGCAGCCAACCGGATTGGCGCGGACATGGTGTTGCTCAACACCGCATTCGCCGGCCCGGCGCTGGCTGCCGTGGTGGATCGGGAAGGTATCGACGCCCTGATTTACGACGAAGAATTCACCACAACGATCGACCGCGCGGTAGCCGACGCACCCAACACCACCCGAATCGTGGCTTGGGCCAATAACGAGCAGGGACAAACCGTCGAAAAGTTGATCGCCGCGCATACCGGCCAGCGCCCCCAGCGCCCTCGCCGGAATGGCCGGTTAATCTTGCTGACTTCCGGAACCACCGGACATCCGAAGGGCGCCAAGCATTCTGGTGGCGGATTGAACGATCTCAAAGCAATCCTGATGCGCACGCCGTGGCGGGCTGAGGAGACCACCGTAATCGTGGCACCGATGTTTCACGCGTGGGGTTTCTCTCAGCTCGTACTGGCCGCATCGCTAGCGTGCACGATTGTCACTCGCCGCAAATTCGACCCCGAGACCACTCTGCAACTCGTTGACCACTACCGGGCCACCGGACTCATTGTGGTTCCAGTGATGTTTGACCGAATCATGGAGCTGCCCAAAGATATTCGCGATCACTATAGCGGACGATCGTTGCGGTTCGCGGCCGCATCCGGATCTCGGATGCGACCTGATGTCGTGACCGGATTTATGGATCAGTTCGGCGAGGTGATCTACAACAATTACAACGCCACCGAGGCCGGCATGATCGCCACCGCAACCCCAGCAGACCTACGCATCGCCCCCGACACCGCCGGCCGGCCCGCTGAAGGCAGCCAAATCCGCATTCTGGACACCGCTCTGCAACCGGTATCCACCGGCCAGGTGGGCAGTATCTACGTCCGCAACACCAGCCAATTCGATGGCTACACCTCCGGTGCAACGAAAAACTTCCATGAGGGGTTCATGGCCTCCGGCGACGTTGGCTATGTCGATGAATCCGGCCGGCTATTCGTTGTGGGCCGCGATGACGAAATGATTGTCTCCGGCGGAGAGAACGTTTATCCGATCGAGGTGGAGAAGACGCTGGCAGCGCACCCGGCGGTGACGGAGGCGGCGGTGATCGGGGTGCAGGACGCACAGTACGGTCAGCGGCTGGCCGCATTCGTGGTCCTCACGTTCGGCACGCATCCCGACGCACACACCATGGCGGAAAACCTCAAGCAACACGTCCGAGAGCACCTGGCCAACTACAAAGTGCCCCGCGACATCACGGTCCTGAATGCACTTCCCCGCGGCAGTACCGGCAAGATCCTTCGCCATGAGCTGCAAGCGCTCGTCGGCACCGATGAAAGCTAACCCCGCAAGGCTGCTACGTCCTCGCCCCTTGCTGCGCAGCGCCATTGAATTAATCAACGCCGCCAACGGATTTCGTCCACTAGGCCGAAAGGGCTACCACGCGGTACCGGCTTTTGTTTTCGGCTGGCCAACCTCCGAACTGCCCACCTTTTATTTGAGTGCCTCACTTCTGGATGCGGTGCGTCGAGGCCGTCGAGGGGACTTCGCCGGCCGCCAGGGCCGGGCGGCGCTGGCGTTAACCGCTGCGGCGTGGGCTGTCTTAGCGGTGATCCACCGCCGCGGGCTTACCACCCCCGGCCCGATCCTCGACCGGGCGCTGCGCGAACAACTGGGATCCGACTACCACGACGCGCTGGCCGTTCTCCCCCTCACTCCGTCGCGCACCGGGCGGCCCAGCGCGCTAAGCACCGCTTCGGCCCGCCGGCACTACGTCCACAACCACGGCGAGATCAACGGAACGGTCTGCTATGGGCCGCACGGCCGAGCTAACCTCGCCGATATTTGGCGCCAACGCGATCTGCCACCTGACGGCAAAGCACCGGTCATGGTGCAGGTCCCCGGTGGAGCCTGGGTGCTCGGGTGGCGTCGGCCCCAGGCTTACCCATTGCTGAGCCACCTGGCCTCGCGCGGCTGGATATGCGTGTCACTGAATTATCGAGTTTCTCCCCTGCACACCTGGCCAGACCACATCGTGGACGTCAAGCGAGCGCTGGCCTGGATCAGGCAGAACATTGCCGACTACGGGGGTGATCCCGAGTTCGTCGCGATCACCGGCGGCTCGGCGGGCGGCCATCTGGCCGCGTTAACGGCACTGACGCCCAATGACCCAACCTTGCAGCCGGGCTTCGAAAGCGCCGACACATCAGTGGTTGCCGCGGTACCGATTTACGGGCGCTACGACTGGTTTTCCACCCACGGCCAGGGCCGCCGAGAATTCGTCGCGCTGCTGGAAAAATTTGTGGTGAAAAAGAAACTCACCCAGCACCGAGACGTTTTTCTCGCTGCCTCACCAACCCACCGCGTGCACGCCGAGGCGCCACCGTTCTTCGTGATTCACGGCCAAGATGACTCCCTGATCCCTGTTCATGAAGCGCGAGAATTTGTCGATAAACTTCGAGCGGTGTCGAACTCGCCGGTGGCCTACGCCGACTTGCCCGGCGCCCAGCACGCTTTCGATATTTTCGGTTCGCCACGTGGGCATCAAACCGCCGAGGCGGTGGCCCGGTTCCTGTCTTGGGTGTACGCCACTAGACGATCACCTCAGCTGTAGCGAGACACTCACCGCAAACCAGCGGCTTGCTCGAGTTCAGTGAGCGCCGGCTCGATGGCATCGGCCATCTCGTCGATATCGTTGGCCACTTCCGGTGTGGTGACAAAACCAAAATCCAAGTGCTCCCGGTAGGAAAAGCAGGTGATATTGAGGGCCACATCCATCACCGGCGGACCCAACGGAACTAGCGACTCCAGTTCAGCGCCAGCCATGTACAGCGGGATGGGTGGCCCAGGGACATTGGAGACGACGAGATTGATGGGGGCCAGATTGTGGGATAGTCCAGTGGCGGTGTACGCACGCGCAGCGAGCTGGAGCAGCCCGGGCGGCGTAGTCTCGGTGAGCCCCATGATTTGATGCGCCGACAACGCCTTAGCCATTTCTTTGGCGCTTTGAGTGCTCTCGTGGATGGCCTGCAGCCGCTGGCCGGGATCTTCCACATTGGTAGCCAACGACACGGTCATTGAGCTGACCTGGTTGCCCACCTCACTCTGGGTTTCATCGGTGCGGGTCGAGACCGGGATCTGGGCAATAAGTGTTCGGGTCGGTAGTTCACCCCGCTGACTCAGGTACTGCCGGGCAGCACCGGACACTAAGGCAAGCACCACGTCGTTCACCTTGACACCAAAGGCATCTTTGACGGCTTTAACGCGGGCGAGCTCAACGCGGGTGGCGGTGATCCGCCGGTGCGGCGACACCGACGCGTTGAACCTGGTCTTGGGGGCATCAAAATATCCTGGTGGCTTGCGAGCAATACCCAGCGTGGCAATCTGCTGACGTACGGTCTGCTCCAGCAACCGGACGATCCGAAACGGTGTTTTGATCCCGACATTGATCAAACCATTGATCACGCGCCGCTCCAGGGCGGGCAGTTTGACCCCGACCAGCGATCCCACCGTTTCGGCTTGCGGAGCCCGCGGTTTTGGGGTCAGATCCAAAAGAATTTCGCTGAGCCCAGCACCGGAGGCACCATCAATAATGGTGTGATGCATTTTGGTCAAAGTGGCGAACCGACCACCTTCCACACCCTCGATCACCCAGAGTTCCCATAACGGTCGGGATCGATCCAGCTTGTAGGACATCAGTCTGCCAACGAGCTCTTCAAGTTCACGGCGGCCGCCAGGAGCGGGCACACCAATGCGGCGTACGTGAAAGTCAATATCAAGACCAGGGTCCTCAACGAACCATGGCCGGTCCAGGCCCAACGGAGCACCCGCGACACGCCAACGCAGTTGCGGGATTTCGGGCAGGCGCTCAATCAGCACATCTCGCAGCCGCTGAAAGCTGTAGTCGGGCGCATGGGTGGGGTTGCAAATCGCCAGCCCACCAACATGCATGTGCCAGCCCGCAGTCTCCGCATACCAAAACGCCGCATCAACGCTGGAAAGCCGTTTCATCCCACGACCGTAGCGCTCGATACCCCCCATCTGAAACAATTCCGTGGCGTTGACGCCTATAGCGGCCAAGGAGACCAACCATGTCCGGCAAGCTGATCGACGATATTCCCGTCGCTTACACCCCGCCCGGAGGCTACGGAGAGAGCTTCCCGCCACCGATATTGGCCGGGTGCACCGAGCCTTTGGTGGCAGGTGCGCCTGATCTGAGGGGAATTTGGCGGACGGTGTCGGCAACTCGTGGCGGTGTCCCGGTTCCAGACAACGACCCGTTGCTCAGTTATACCGAACGTATCGAGCAGTGCGGCAACCGAATTGTCGACTGCGGCGGCGGGACGATTGCCGATGCCCGTGCCGATGGAACCGAGCAGAACGGCGTCCACGACGTATCGGCGTTGGACTTCACCACTCCCATCCATGTGGTCGCCTCATACGAGGATGGCGTGTTCGTGTTGCGCCCAGTGGGCATGCCCGGCATCGAGGTCACCCGCCGACTCGACGCGGACGGGCAGATGATCTGGACCCGTCCGGACATGGGCGGGATACGAGTCGTCCTGGAGCGAATCGGCGACGTGGACGATGCTGCTTAGGCATCCTCCAACAGATCGGAAGTCACCGCCGATTCGGTGTCGGGAATACCGTCAATTTTCGCTTTCCGATCAGCCATCGACAGTAACCGCCGAATACGTCCTGCCACAGCATCTTTGGTCATTGGCGGGTCAGCGCGCCGGCCCAGTTCCTCCAGTGACGCCTCACGAAATTCGACCCTTAGCTTGCCGGCAGCGGCTAAATGATCCGGCACCGTATCACCAAGTATCTCTAACGCGCGCTCCACTCGAGCGGATGCCGCCACCGCCGCGCGCGCGGAACGACGCAGATTGGCATCATCGAAATTGGCCAGCCGATTGGCCGTCGCCCGCACTTCGCGACGCATTCTGCGTTCCTCCCAGACCACCCGAGTGTCCTGGGCACCCATCCGGGTCAGCAACGCGCCGATCGCTTCGCCATCACGTACCACCACGCGATCTGCACCACGTATATCCCGGGCCTTCGCATTGACCCCAAGCCGACGTGCCGCACCCACCAACGCCAGTGCCGCTTCTGGACCGGGGCAGCTGACCTCCAACGCCGATGATCGCCCCGGTTCGGTCAGCGACCCATGGGCCAAAAAGGCGCCACGCCAAGCTGCTTCAGCGTCAGCGGCACTGCCACCTACCACGTGGGCTGGCAGCCCACGCACCGGCCGGCCGCGCACATCGAGCAGTCCGGTCTGACGAGCCAACGCCTCACCATCGTTGGCGACCCGCAGCACGTAGCGAGTCGTCTTACGAATCCCGGTGGGCGACAGCACATGCACCGCTGCGTTGTAGCCATACAGCTCAAAGATGTCTTTGCGTAACCGCTGGGCGATATTGCTCGAATCTAGCTCAGCTTCGACAACCACTCGCCCACTGACGATCTGCAATCCGCCGGCAAATCTCAGCAAAGCCGCAACCTCGGCCCGCCGCGCACTCACCGAGTTCACGGTCAGACGAGTCAACTCATCTTTGACATCGATTGTCATCGCCACGGGCCATCACCCTTCAATCGCTGAGTACCAAATCCATCCGCGCTGGCTCGATAGCTACCACCTTCCAAGGCGATCTCTTCGGTCACCCCTTCGGCAGGCTGAGCCGCCACTGCAGCGATATCACGCATTGCCACCCCCTTCAGTGCCTCCGCCAACTTGCCCGGATCATGTAAAGGTGTACCGGGCCGGGCTACATCAACAAAATGGACCTGCGACCGCAGCAGAGTTGCGGTGCGACGCACTTGGTCTCGCTCCCGGTCGCTCGGTACCCGAGACCCATCGATGATCACGTCATGGACGGTCAGGCCCGGCGCGTGCTGAGCAAGTACATGAAGGTGACGCTCTACCGAAAATCCGGCAGTCTCCCCCGGCTCAGCTACGAGGTTCAGTACCAGCGCTCGGCGGGCCTTGGTGGTCCGCAACGCCGCCGCCAGTCCGGGCACCAGCACATGCGGAATCACGCTGGTAAACCACGACCCTGGGCCAAGGATCACCAGATCCGCGGAGTTAATCGCGTCAATAGCCTGCCTGGTGGCCGGCGGATCCGCGGGCAGCAGCCGGACCCGCCGCACTTTGCCTGGTGTGGTGGCGATCGCCACTTGGCCGC
>JAIENC010000307.1 GCA_019751635.1 Mycobacteriaceae bacterium | reverse complement strand
ACCCCGGTGACACCGCCAACAGCGGCAGCTCCACCAGCACCACCCACCCCACCGGCACCCCCGGCAAATCCGACACCACCCGCGACCCCAGCGGAGCCGGCCGCGCCAACACCGCCAACTCCGCCACTGCCGCCCACACCACCGGCACCACCCACACCGGGAGCGCCAGCGCCCCCACCAATCCCGCCACCGCCGGCGCCCCCGGCACCGGCGGTCCCCCCAACACCACCGGCGCCTCCGGAACCACCAACGGCACCAACACCGGCCGAACCGGCGGCACCGGTACCGCCAAACCCGCCATCACCCCCGCCTCCACCTTTACCGCCAAGACTCAACAGCCCATGTCCCCCTCCAGTCCCACCCACACCACCGGCCCCACCCACACCACCGACTAGACCGCTCGCCCCACTTTCGTCAGCTCCGCCAGCACCGCCGTCTCCGCCGGCACCGCCGGCACCGCCAGCACCGAGCAATCCGCCAGCGCCGCCAGCGCCGCCGTGGCCTCCGGAACCGCCCTGGGCGCCAACACTCCCGCCGTAACCGGCCCCGCCCGCACCGCCACGGCCGCCAATCCCGACCAGCAGCCCACTATCCCCACCGGCTCCACCGGTACCGCCGACCATGCTCTGGCCCCCAGCACCACCAACTCCGCCCAGACCGAGTAGCGGCGAGTTACCACCAGCACCACCAGCGCCACCAGCTGAGGCGCCAGCCCCGCCGGCACCGGCGGCACCACCACTACCCACGAGCAGCCCGCCGCGGCCACCGTCCCCGCCGGCACCACCGCTACCGACGCTGTCGAGCCCACCCGCCCCGCCATGCCCACCGTGGCCAAAGAACGGCGCCGCTCCGCCAGCCCCGCCGGCACCGCCGATACCAGAGTCGAGGGTGCCTACCCCACCAGCACCGCCGGCACCACCGATGCCCAGCAGATACCCGCTGATCCCACCGGCTCCCCCGGCACCACCAGTACCGCCTACGCCCCCGACGCCACCCCCGCCACCGGCGCCGATCAGCGGTGCCCGGCCACCCGAACCGCCCTCCCCGCCGGTGCCGATGTTGCCAGCGGCACCACCTTGAGCACCGCTTCCACCAGACCCAAACAGCCAGCCGCCCTGACCGCCCGACCCGCCGACGCCCCCCGACCCGTTCGTGGCAGCACCACCGGCACCGCCAGCACCGCCAGCACCGATCAGCCCGGTGGCACCGCCAGCGCCACCCAGACCACCGATGTCGTTGCTGGCTCCGCCGCTACCACCGAAACCACCCGCCCCGGTTAGCCATCCCCCATTGCCGCCGGTAGCGCCGGCGCCGCCCGCACCGCCGATGCCGCCTCGACCACCGTTTCCGATCAACCCGGCCGAACCACCCGCACCACCAGTCGCCCCCGGGTTGGTGCTGTTGCCACCCGCCCCCCCGCTGCCGTACAACCAACCACCAGTGCCGCCGGCCTGACCCACCGGGCCGCTCGCCCCGTCAGTGCCGTTGCCAATTAACGGCCGCCCGGTCAAATCCTCGACAAACCCGTTAACCGACCCGACCGCACCCGCGGCAGCGTTAGCCGCTTCGGTGCTGCCATACGCTTCGGCGCTGGCCAGCAAGTTGCGGATGAATTGCTCGTGAAAGGCGGCCGCTCGCGAAGCTAATTCCTGATACTGCACCGCATTCCCGGAAAACAACGCTGCAACCTGCGTCGACACCTCATCAGCGGCGGCCGCAGCCACCTGCATCGTCGGCCCCGCCGCCAACCGATTACCCCCAACCAGCGACGTCCCAACATTCTCTAAGCCCGCCGCAACCGACGCAATCGACTCAACGGAAACAAACACACCGGCCACGTGGCACCTACCTCGACCGACTAGATAAGAGACATCAGACAGTGCACGGCCAACCACGAGACCGAGCCGAACATGCGGCCGCCGTTTACTCAATCCCGCGACCCTTGGGGCAGTTTAGGTGCTCGGGGAGCTCCTCGGTGGCCGTTTCGAACACCGCCTCGGGTCCTGCACCAGGCCCTCGAATCTAGCCGGCCGAGCTGACCGGATCGATCGGCAGCCACCGTAACGCGCCCGGGGCTTCGGCAGGAACCACCGGCCGCTGCGGCGGGATCGGCGCCAGCCGCCGGTAGGGCTCACCCTGATCTGGCCGCAGATCATCCTGACCTTTGTTGGGCCACAGTGACGCCGCCCGTTCGGCTTGCGCGGTAATGGACAGCGAGGGGTTAACACCGAGGTTCGCCGATATCGCAGCGCCATCCATGACCGACAGTGTCGGGTAGCCGTACACCCGCTGGTACGGATCGATGACACCACGCTCGGGGCTCTCGCCAATGACCGCACCGCCGAGGAAATGTGCGGTCAGCGGAATGTTGAACAACTCACCCCAGGTGCCGCCCGCCACGCCGTCGATTTTGGCGGCGATCCGACGAGTGACGGCGTTGCCGACCGGAATCCAGGTGGGGTTGGGCTCGCCGTGTCCCTGTTTGCTGGAGTACCACCGGATACCCAGCTTGCCGCGTTTGGTGAAGGTGGTGATCGAGTTGTCTAGATGCTGCATTACCAAGGCGATCACCGTACGTTCGCTCCACTGCCGAACATTGATCATCCGCAAGATGCCGCGCGGATCATGAGCCGCTTGGCGCAGGAGCTGCTTCCACCTCGGCACATCGGTGCCTTCCGGGCCGGTTCCATCGGTCATGAGGGTCTGCAGCAATCCCATGGCATTGGAACCCTTGCCGTAGCGGACTGGTTCAATGTGAGTATCTGGAGTGGGGTGAATCGACGAGGTGATCGCCACTCCGTGGGTCAAGTCCAAATCCGGTGCGGCGGTGAGACGCGCACCACCAACGATGGACTCAGAGTTAGTCCGGGTCAGTACACCGAGGCGGTCAGAAAGCTTAGGCAGCTTGCCCTTATCGCGCATCGCGAACAGCAGATGCTGGGTCCCCCAGGTGCCGGCGGCGAGCACGAGGTGGTTGGCGGTGAACGTACGCCGGTGTTTACGCACCCAGCGATCGGTTCGCCCGGTATGAACCTCCCACACCCCGTCTGACCGCTGCTCGAATCCGGTCACTGTGATCATCGGAATTACCTGCGCACCAGCCGATTCCGCCAGACCCAGATAGTTTTTCAGCAGCGTGTTCTTGGCGCCGTAGCGGCAGCCCGTCATGCAGCAGCCGCATTCCAGACAACCCGTACGGGCCGGCCCGGTGCCGCCAAAGTAGGGGTCAGGGACCGTCTTGCCCGGCGTCTTGGTGCCATCCGGACCAAAGAACACCCCGACCGGAGTGGGCACCCAGGTGTCGCCGAACCCCATTTCGTCGGCGACTTCTTTGACGATGCGGTCAGCGTCGGTGAAAGTTGGGTTGAGTACGACCCCCAACATCCGCTGCGCCTGGTCGTAGTGCGGCATCAGCTCGGCCCGCCAGTCGGTGATACCTGCCCATTGCTTGTCGGCGAAGAACGGCTCGGGCGGCACATACAAGGTGTTGGCGTAGTTTAGTGAGCCACCACCCACTCCGGCACCGGCCAAGATCATCACGTTGCGCAGCAAGTGAATACGCTGGATGCCGTAGCAGCCGAGTTTGGGCGCCCACAAAAACTTACGGAGATCCCAGGAGGTTTCCGCGAACTCCTCGTCGGCGAAGCGGCGGCCCGCTTCAAGCACACCAACGCGGTAACCCTTCTCGGTCAGCCGCAGCGCACTGACGCTGCCGCCGAAACCTGAACCGACAATCAGAACGTCATAATCCGGATTCACTCACTCAGTATGCCGCTCTGACCGGGTATGGCGCCGAAACATTCGCCCACTCAAGCTTAGGAAAGCAGCGACGAAGGTGCCCAAAATTATGCAATCCGCGGGGCGTGTTGGCGTACAAACACGCACCCTCGCGGGGGGCTACAAGTACGTGGCCCGCGACCAGCGACTGAAGATTGGTCGGATGTCTTGCGGCCGGATCAGCTCTCCCCGATGCACCGCAGCGGTGACCGCCTGACGCCAAGCCCGTTTGCGCCGGATCGCGTCCAGTATCCCCGAGGGCCACCAGCTGGCGCTGCCCACCAAAGCCGCGACCGCCGAAACAGTGACCGGCCGTAACAACACGGTGTTCAGCAGCACGCCGACACCCACCATAAATCCGACCTGCGCCAGCGCTGTTCTGCTGCTAAATGACAGGCCAAACATCGACACCGCAAAAATAACCCCCGCACAAGTAGCGGTCTCTCCAGCCGACAAAGCAGTACGGATAACCCCGGACCGCACTGCGTAGGGCGATTGGTCACGAACGCGGGCCAACAACAACAAGCTGTCGTTGGCCCCCGCGGCGAGCAGTACCACGAAAGCTGTACCGGGCGCTGTCCATAAAAGAGGCTGATGCAACAACATTTGGAACACAACAACCCCAACACCCAGTGCAGACAAAGCCGCCAGCACCGTCGCTCCCACCAGGTAAAGCGGCGCGACAACAGCCCGCAAGAGCAGCATCAACACCGCCAACACCACAACAGTGGTCACGATGCCGAGGTACCGGACGTCATGGTCGCAGTAGCCACGCATATCTCGGTTGGCCACAGCCATACCGGCTAGTGAGATCGTCGCATCCGATAGTGAGGTGTTCGGCTGCGCGCTGCGAGCTGCGGCGAGGATCTCATCCACTTGAGCCATAGCCGCCGTGCTAGCTGGGTTGAGGGTGGATTGCACCAGATAACGAACGGCATGGCCATCCTGTGACACTGTCACCGCAGCAACATTTTTAAAACCAGGCGAAGCCAGTACCTGCTGCGGGATATAGAAACCAGCCATTGACGACTGCGCGGCATCCGTTTTGATCATCGACAACATCGTGCCGGCTTGGTCGAGGCCCATACCCATTTGTTTGGTTTGATCGACCAGAGTCTGCACCTGCCCGGCTAGTTGGCGTGAACCTTGCGCGAGACCTCGCGCACCAACCAGCCAGGAATCGATCTGCTGACGCATCGCTGACGAGCCTTGGACGCCTAACGCCTTCACCGCTTGGCTCGCCGAGCGCAGAAACGTCTGCAAGTTATGCACAGCCGCGTCGATGTTCCCATCACCACGAATTGCTTGCAAGGTATGGCCAAGATCGTTGAACGCATCGAACGCGCCATCATCGCGCGCCTGAACCAGGCGTTGTAAATAGGCTCGGGTGCCGGCACAAGAAGCGTTGAAGTCACAGACCGGGCTGGCATTGAGACCATCCACCACGGGCACCACTACATCAAAAAAGCCCTGCTGATCGGCCAAGCTGACGCCCATCATGTCCCCGACCATATTCAAACTCTTAGCAAAGCCAAGCGCGCTGTCGATAAGGTCCAACGTTTTCTGCGCATCGAACTGTTGGGCCAACTCAGCCGCCGCATCTACCAGCGCCTTAACCACCCCTAGTGATTCGTCGACAGTAGTGCTAATGCTGGCAAGAGCATCGGCCAGCACAAGCGATCCTTGGCTCATGGCGTTGAGCTGACCGCCGCTGTTAGCGATATGCGAGGCAGCACCCGACAGCTGCGTACCGACCGCACCAGCCTGGTAGGAAACCTTGGCCTGTTCCAAAGGCTGCCCGCTGGGCCGCGTCAGACCACGAACCGCACCGATATCGCGGACCTGGCTAACTCGCTGAGCCATCAACTCCAAGTCGGCGAGCGACTGAGTGGTGCGCAGGTCGTGGGATGACTGCACGAGCAAGTACTGCGGGATTGCCGTATTGACCGGAAAGTGCTGATCCATTGCGGCGTATCCGCGATTGCTGTCGGCTGCGGCGGGCAACATGTTTCGATCGTCGTGGTCTAACCGGATGAACGCGATGCACGCGGCGAGAACCGTTAGAACCAGCACGCTGGGTACTGCGTAGCGCAGTGGGCGCCGCACAACATAGACCGCCGACCGGCGCCAGAACTGGGCCGTGAGATCCCGCCTGGGTACCACCCAGTCGCGTCTCCCCGCTAGACAAAGCAGCGCCGGCAGCAGCGTCACCGCCACCAGGAAACCGACCGTTATGGTCACCGCTAGAGCCGGGCCTACCATCGAGAACACCCCAAGCCGAGTGAACCCCATCACAAAGAACGCCGACCCTAGCATCGCCGCCCACGCGGCAAGCATCTTGCCGGTCGTGGCCAGCGCCTCACGTACCGCGTCATCGGATGGCGCGTCAGCCCGCAGAAATTCGTGGTAACGCCCGATGAGAAAGACCGCGTATCCGGTTCCTATCCCGAGCAGCGCAGCAATCATGAACAGCATGGTCCGGTTTGATACCGCCATCCCGAGTAGGGCGAAGCCGGCAACAACTCGATGCGCCACCACAACGGCAACCCCGATCGTGGCGAGCGGCAGCACAATGGTCACCAAGTTGCGAAACATCAGCGCAAGGACCGCAAGCACGATCACCGCGGTCACAATTCCGATGACATGGACTTCACGTTCACTAAGCGTAGCCAGTTCCCCGGAGGTGGCCGCAGGACCAGTGAAGTTGACCGTCAACGAAGCGCTGGAGACATCGGCTAAAGCGGCCTTCGCCGCCGCAACGACCCGCTGGTAGGCAGCGGCGGCCTGTGGTGTGTCCAAATCGCCGGCAAGGCCGACTGGCACAATCCACGCCTTGTTGTCTGCGCTGGTCAGCATGCTGCGCATGTCCGGGGCTGTCACGAAGTCTTGCACGCTGACCACATCGTGGGTATCGGCTCGCAAGGTCTCCACAAGCCGTCGATACGTGGCCTCGTCACCAGCGTTGAGACCTTGATCGTCAGTCAGCACCACCAGCACAAGATTCGACGACCCCGATTCCCCAAACGCTTTGGCCATCGCCTGGGCGGCCAGTCGAGACGGTGCACTTGAGGGCAGCGCTGCCGGCTGATTCTTCTCACCCACCTCTTTAAGCGATGGCAGGGTGAGCATCAGCAGGACCGCTGCCACCAACCATAAGCCAACGATCAACAATGGCCGACGCACTACACACGTGCCGAGTTGCCGAAAACCGATAGCGGTTAGCCGTTGAGGGACCCAGGTCTTGGGCCGCGCTTCACCCATCATGGTTATCTGGGCGAAGTTATTGCGCGCCGGACGGATTCAGTGGTACCGGGAGAGTGACGTCGGGAACCCCGTCAACCGTCGTCGGAGCTGCCATCACCTGAGTCATTGGCTCATAAAGAGCCGCCAACGCCGCATCCGAACCGGTACTCGCGATCACGTTCGGCGGCACCGGGGTACGCACGGATGCGCCACCAAGCAAATTCGACAACATCGCCAAGACATCAGGTGCGCCAGGCAGCTTCGGGCCAACCGGGGCTCCGGGTGCCCCAGCCGAGGAAACCGCGGCCGGCGGTGGGAGCGGCGCTGCCGGAGCTGCCGGGGCTACCAAAGAAAAGTTGCTTAACCCTGGGATAAACAACGGTTGCGCCGGCTGCCCAACCGGAGCTGCGGTTTGCCCTTGGCCAGCCGCAGGCAACGGAGCTGACGCGGCCACCGGCAACGGACGGACTTCGGCCCCCGAAGCCGCTGGCGCGGAAAGACTCACGGCTGTTCTATCAGTAAACGCCAACGTGGTCGACACGAGAAAAGTAGCGAATGCTCCAATCAGCACAGCGGTAAGAACGTGCGCCGAGCTAACCGCCGATCGGTGATGACGAACCGCCTTGGGCAACGCTGGAGTTGGTTCGGTTTTCGGCGGACCATCCAACCGCGCCAACCTCGCGGTGCGCGGAACAAACAGCCACGGCAATGCAAAACCGTCCCCCGCTGTTGGTTGAGCGATGTCGGTGGGCGTGGCCTCGTCATCAGCTTCACCGGTCGGCGAAACAATAGCCAACGTTGGGCGTGTCGACGCAATGGCCGCCCCGCGCGCTAACGCAAACGCCGCTTCAGCAGGCGCCACCACCCTAAGCTGAGATACCTCATCAAGTTGCTCAGCAATCCCATCGAAGTCCCAGCCCGCTCCGGCGACAAACAAGGCGTCCGGCTTATCGGTCAGATGCGAGAACATGGACGCCGCTAAACTCCGCAACGCCTCATCCGGAACAAACCGACCGCGGTATACCTGACTGGTGATGTGCGAGATGCTGCCACCGTCACTGGATAGCGTGGACCCGCTGCGCCCGGCTTCGCCGCGCTGGCGATCCCCACCGTCACTCGACACAGTCGTGGCAACGGCAGATTCCGATTCGGCAATAAATACCGCCGTCTTGCGGCTGCCGTGTGTTTCGGCGAGCATGCAGGCAAACGCCTCCGCCGCATCGAGCATCGGCACCGGAACCACATTGGGGATGCCCAGACAACTGAGCGATTCCAAAACCAGCGCCGCTTCGGTGTCTAACTCTTCAGTCCAGGTGATCCCCACCCGCAGTGGTGTGTGACCACGCGCCGACGCTATCGCTTGCGTACCGAGAACAACCGAAACCACATGCTCAGAGATGCTCGGCGCCGACACTCCGCCGGCGCGGCTGATTTCAAATTCGTCGCACTCTAACGTCTGGCCACATCCATCCGATCCCTCCGTGAGCAGAAACCGGACCGCCCTCGCCGACATCACCAGCCCTAACGTGAGATCCACAAAGAATCTCCCTCCCAGTTCTAACGCTGAGCTGCGCCCCATCCTCAACGAGACTGCAGTGAATCATCCCCAATG